>NZ_JAQISX010000020.1:0-27171 GCF_028618425.1 Bartonella sp. ML70XJBT | reverse complement strand
ATGGATGTGTCACTGATTGTTCCGATAGCAATGGAAGAGAAGCTTCGTTTTGCTATTCGTGAAGGTGGTCGTACTGTTGGTGCCGGTATCGTTTCTAAGATCATTGAGTAAATAATGGTTATTGAAAAACGCCTTTATTTTTAAAGGCGTTTTGCATGACAGGGAAATAAAGAGCATGAACAGTCAAAATATTCGCATTCGCTTGAAAGCGTTTGATCATAGAATTCTTGATACATCGACGCGTGAGATTGTATCGACTGCTAAGCGGACCGGTGCAAATGTCCGTGGTCCTATTCCGCTTCCGACGCGGATTGAGAAATTTACGGTTAATCGTGGGCCGCATATCGATAAGAAGAGTCGTGAGCAGTTTGAAATGCGTACACATAAGCGTCTTCTTGATATTGTTGATCCAACGCCGCAAACAGTGGATGCGCTTATGAAGCTCGATCTTTCTGCTGGTGTGGATGTAGAAATTAAGCTCTGAGGTTTGAGGACAGAAGGAACAGACCCGATGCGTTCAGGTGTAATAGCACAGAAGCTGGGCATGACCCGTATTTATAATGATGCTGGTGAGCATGTGCCGGTGACAGTACTTCGTTTAGAGAATTGTCAAGTCGTTGCTCAGCGTACAGTTGAAAAGAATGGTTATACTGCTGTTCAATTAGGTGTAGGCTTGGCTAAGGTTAAGAATACTTCACAGGCTCTTCGTGGACATTTTGCTAAGGCTTCTGTTGAGCCTAAAGCTAAAATAGCAGAGTTTCGTGTTAGTCCCGATAATCTTCTCGATATCGGTACAGAGATTACAGTGGAGCATTTTGTTCCAGGGCAGAGAGTTGATGTGACTGGTACCAGTATTGGTAAGGGATTTGCTGGTGTTATGAAACGGCATAACTTTGGCGGGCATCGTGCTTCCCATGGTAATTCAATTACACATCGTGCTCATGGTTCTACGGGACAGTGTCAAGACCCTGGTAAAGTGTTTAAAGGAAAAAAAATGGCTGGCCATATGGGGCAGGTGCGTGTAACAACACAAAATATTGAAGTTATTTCCACTGATATTGAACGTGGTTTAATTTTAGTGCGTGGTGCTGTTTCTGGTTCGAAGGGTTCTTGGATTTTGGTAAGAGATGCTGTTAAGAAACCTCTCCCCGATAATGCTCCAAAGCCTGCTGGTATTCGCCGTCTTGTGAAGGAGAAAACGGAGATGATTACTCCGATGACGGAAACCTCTGAAGTTGAGGGAGCCTAATAATGGATCTTGTAATTAAAACACTTGATGGTAATGAAGCTGGTAAATTAAAAGTTTCTGAATCTATCTTTGATCTTGTTCCACGTGAAGATATTTTGCAGCGTGTTGTTCGTTGGCAATTGGCCCGTCGTCAACAGGGAACGCATCAATCACAAGGGCGCTCTGATGTATCACGAACGGGGGCAAAGATGTTTAAACAAAAGGGAACTGGACGTGCTCGGCACTCATCTGCTCGTGCACCACAGTTTCGAGGTGGGGGTAAAGCACATGGGCCGGTGGTTCGTAGCCATGCGCATGATCTGCCTAAAAAGATTCGTGCCCTTGGGTTACGTTTTGCTTTATCTGCAAAATTAAAAGCAAAAGATTTAATTATTGTGGATGAGTTGACTGTTAAGGATGCTAAAACGAAAAAGCTTGTTTTTCATTTTTCTAAGCTTGGCTTTAATAATGCTCTGTTGATTGGTGGTAAAGAGATTGATAATAACTTTTTTCGTGCAGCATCGAATATCCCTAATATTGATATTTTGCCCATTCAGGGAATTAATGTTTATGATATTTTGCGTCGCAGCAAACTTGTTTTATCAAAGGCAGCTGTTGAGGCTCTTGAGGAGCGTTTTAAATGACAGATCTTCGCCATTATGATGTAATTATTAGTCCAGTTATTACTGAAAAGTCGACTATGATTTCTGAATATAATCAAGTTGCTTTTAATGTCGCGCCGAAAGCGACGAAACCTGAAATTAAGGCTGCTGTTGAAGCGCTTTTTAGCGTAAAAGTAAAAGCAGTTAACACGATAGTCCGCAAGGGTAAAGTGAAACGTTTTAAAGGTATTGTTGGTCGGCAGAGTGATGTCAAAAAAGCGATCGTGACACTGGCGGCTGGTCAGTCTATCGACGTTTCTACAGGTCTTTAAAGAGGCTCGGAGATAGGAATAATGGCACTTAAGCAATTTAATCCAATAACACCTGGGCAGCGTCAGCTTGTCATTGTGGAGCGTTCTTGTCTTTATAAGGGAAAACCTGTAAAGATGTTGACGGAAGGTTTATCTTCAAAAGGTGGACGTAATAATCGCGGTCGTGTTACTGTTCGTTTTCAGGGTGGTGGACATAAGCGGAGCTATCGGTTTGTTGATTTTAAGCGTCTTAAACGTGATATTTCTGCTAAAGTTGAGCGTTTAGAGTATGATCCAAATCGCACAGCTTTTATTGCGCTTATTCGCTATGAAGATGGGCAGTTAAGTTATATCCTTGCGCCACAGCGTCTTGGTGTTGGTGATTCTATTATTGCTGGTTCAAATGTTGATGTTAAGCCGGGTAATGCTATGCCGCTTGGTAATATGCCAGTGGGGACAATTATTCATAATGTTGAGATGAAACCGGGGAAAGGTGGTCAGATCGCACGTTCCGCAGGAACCTATGCGCAGCTTGTTGGGCGAGATCAAGGAATGGCTATTCTTCGTCTTAATTCTGGAGAGCAGCGTTTGGTATCTAGCAGTTGCTTTGCGACCGTTGGTGCTGTTTCAAATCCTGATCATGGGAATATTAATGATGGCAAGGCAGGTCGGTCACGTTGGCGTGGTAAACGTCCTCATGTTCGTGGTGTTGCTATGAACCCCGTTGATCATCCACATGGTGGTGGTGAAGGACGTACATCAGGGGGGCGTCATCCGGTGTCTCCTTGGGGTAAGCCTACAAAGGGTAAGCGTACGCGTTCCAATAAAGCCACTGATAAGTTTATTATGCGTACGCGTCATCAGCGCAAGAAATAAGAAAGGTAGTCTGAAGTGGTTCGTTCAGTTTGGAAAGGTCCGTTTGTTGACGGCTATCTTCTTGGTAAAGCAGAGAAGGTACGTGCAAGTGGACGTAATGAAGTTATAAAAATATGGAGTCGTCGCTCTACTATTTTGCCGCAATTTGTTGGTTTGACTTTTGGTGTTTACAACGGCAATAAGCATATTCCTGTTTCTGTTTCTGAAGAGATGGTTGGACATAAGTTTGGTGAGTTCGCTCCTACCCGGACTTATTATGGTCATGGTGCCGATAAAAAAGCGAAGAGGAAGTAGGAATGGGAAAAGCTAAGGTTCCGCGCCAGCTTAAAGATAATGAAGCAAAGGCTGTCACACGGACAATTCGTGTTAGTCCGCAGAAGCTTAATTTAGTTGCTTCAATGATTCGTGGTAAAAGAGTTAATGTAGCGCTTGCTGATTTGATGTTTTCGCGTAAACGTATTGCTGCTACTGTGAAAAAAACGCTTGAATCAGCAGTTGCAAACGCAGAAAATAATCACGATCTTGACATTGATTCGCTTATTGTAGCAGAAGCTTATGTTGGTAAGTCGATCGTTATGAAGCGCTTTCATATTCGTGGTCGCGGGCGTGCTAGTCGAATTGAACGTCCATTTTCACATCTTACTATTGTTGTTCGTGAAGTTAGCGAAAAAGTGGAGGCCGCGTAATGGGTCAGAAGATCAATCCAATAGGACTTCGTCTTGGTGTTAATCGGACCTGGGATTCTCGTTGGTATGCTGATAGTGGTGAATATGGGCGTCTTCTTCATGAAGATTTGAAAATTCGCTCTTATGTGTTTGAAGAGCTTAAACAGGCTGCGATTTCTAAGGTTGTTATTGAGCGTCCTCATAAAAAATGTCGTGTTACGATTCATTCTGCACGTCCTGGTTTGATTATCGGTAAAAAGGGTGCTGATATCGAGAAGCTTCGTCGTAAGCTTTCAGAAATGACTAATGCTGAAACTTCGTTGAATATCGTGGAGATTCGTAAGCCAGAGATTGATGCGACGATTATTGCACAATCAATTGCTCAACAGTTAGAGCGTCGTGTTGCTTTTCGTCGCGCAATGAAGCGTGCCGTTCAGTCTGCTATGCGTCTTGGTGCGGAAGGTATTCGTATCAATTGTTCTGGTCGTCTTGGTGGTGCTGAAATTGCTCGTATGGAATGGTATCGTGAAGGTCGTGTTCCACTTCATACCTTGCGTTCTGATGTCGATTACGGTACAGCAGAAGCTAAGACCGCTTACGGTATTTGTGGTATTAAAGTTTGGGTCTTTAAGGGTGAGATTCTTGAACATGATCCGATGGCTTCGGAACGTCGTGCTACGGAAGCTGATCAATCTGGTTCTTCATCGAATCGTCGCCGCGAAAATGCTTAGTTTTTGAAATTGAACTAAAATTTGGAGTAGAGAACAATGTTGCAGCCAAAGCGCACAAAGTTCCGTAAGCAGTTCAAGGGCCGTATTCACGGTGTTGCGAAGGGTGGTACGGATTTAAATTTCGGTGCCTACGGTTTGAAAGCTGTTGAGCCGGAGCGGGTTACTGCTCGTCAAATTGAAGCGGCACGTCGTGCGATTACACGTTATATGAAGCGTTCTGGTCGTGTGTGGATTCGCATTTTTCCAGATCTTCCAGTTACATCTAAACCGACGGAAGTTCGCATGGGTAAAGGTAAGGGAAGTGTTGATTATTGGGCCGCACGTGTTGCTCCTGGGCGCATTATGTTTGAGCTTGATGGGGTTCCTGAGGATGTTGCACGTGAAGCACTAAGGTTGGGCGCTGCAAAGTTGCCTATCAAAACGCGTTTCATCCAGCGTATTGCTGAATAAAGAGGTTAAGCGATGAGAGCCAGAGAATTACGGGCGCAAACGCTCGACCAAATGAAAGATGAATTGGCTAAGTTAAAGAAAGAGCAGTTTAATTTGCGCTTTCAAAAGGCTACAGGTCAATTGGAAAAGACTGCACGTGTTAGACAAGTTCGTCGTGATATTGCACGCATTAAGACTTTTCTTCGTCAAAAGTTAAGTGAAAGTAAGGTTTAAGGAAATAAGAGATGCCTAAACGCGTTTTACAGGGTGTTGTTATTAGCGACAAAAGCGATAAAACTGTCGTTGTAAAAGTGGAGCGTCGTTATTCTCATCCGCTTCTTAAGAAGACTGTTCGGCAGTCTAAAAATTATAAAGCGCATGACGAAAACAACCAATTCAAGATTGGGGATCAGGTTTCTATTCAGGAATCTAGACCAATTTCAAAAGATAAATGTTGGATTGTTGTAAAAGACAATGTAGTGTAATGAGCTAAGTTTATTGTTTTAGAATTTAACAGTGGTTTTTCGTTGATAAATTTGAAGACGATGGCTTTGTATTTATTTGGCAGGCAAATCTGAGTGTATAAAAGGTACAGGCGGATATATATGTTAAGAAAAGGTGGCCAGTCATGATTCAGATGCAAACAAACCTCGACGTTGCTGATAATTCTGGTGCTCGTCGTGTCATGTGCATCAAGGTGTTAGGCGGTTCAAAGCGGAAATATGCTTCGGTCGGTGACATTATTGTTGTTTCGGTTAAGGATGCTATTCCTCGTGGTCGTGTTAAAAAAGGTGATGTTATGAAAGCTGTTGTGGTGCGTACTGCTAAGGATATTCGTCGCGCAGATGGTAGTGTCATTCGTTTTGATAGTAATGCTGCGGTTTTAGTGGATAATAAAAAAGAGCCGATCGGTACGCGTATTTTTGGGCCTGTTCCCCGTGAATTGCGTGGGAGGAATCATATGAAGATCATCTCACTTGCTCCTGAAGTGTTATAAGGAGTTGATGTTATGCAGAAGATTCGAAAAGGTGATAGAGTTGTCGTTTTATCTGGTAAGGATAAAGGGTCGAGTGGTGAAGTAATTAAGGTTAGTCCAAAAGAGAATAAGGCTTTTGTTCGTGGGATTAATATGATTAAACGTCATCAACGTCAAACACAGAAGCAAGAAGCTGGAATTATTTCTAAAGAGGCTCCGATTCATCTGTCTAATTTGGCGATTGCTGACCCTAAAGATGGTAAGCCTACACGCGTGGGCTTTCGTATGAATGCAGATGGTAATAAGGTACGTTTTGCCAAGCGTTCGGGAGAGTTGATTAATGGCTGAAGAAAGACAAATACCGCGTATGAAAGCGTATTATTTTGAAGTGATTCGTAAAGCGCTTCAAGAGAAATTTAATTACAAAAATACAATGCAGATTCCGCGGATTGATAAAATTGTAATTAATATGGGGATAGGTGAAGCAACTGCTGATTCAAAGAAGCCTTCCCTTGCTGCTGAGGATTTAGGACTCATAACAGGTCAGAAGGCTGTTGTTACCCGTGCGCGTAATTCTATTGCAACCTTTAAGGTTCGTGAAGGAATGCCTCTTGGGGCTAAAGTGACATTGCGTAAAGATCGTATGTTTGAGTTTTTAGATCGTCTTGTTACGATTGCTCTTCCGCGCGTTCGTGACTTTCGAGGTTTAAATCCAAAAAGCTTTGATGGTCGTGGTAATTTTGCTATGGGTATTAAAGAACACATTGTGTTTCCAGAAATTAATTATGATAAAGTTGATCAAATTTGGGGCATGGATATTATCGTTTGTACGACAGCGAAAACGGATGATGAAGCGCGTGAGTTATTGCGTGCCTTTAATTTTCCTTTTCGTTCGTAACGGCAAACGTAGCGAGGTGAGATTATGGCCAAAGTAAGTGCCGTTGAAAAAAATAAGCGTCGTGAGGTGATGGTGAAGCGTTATGCTGCGCGTCGTGCACGTTTGAAAGCAATCGTTATGGATCAGAAGGTTTCTCTTGAAGAACGTTTTAAGGCTTCTGTTCAGTTGGCAGAATTACCGCGTAATTCTTCGAAAGTTCGTATTCGTAATCGCTGTGAGGTTTCAGGTCGTCCACGGGCTTATTATCGTAAGTTAAAGATGTCACGGATTGCATTGCGTGAACTTGGCTCTATTGGCCATATTCCTGGTATTGTAAAGTCTAGTTGGTAAGAGGAGATTATCTAATGTCTATGTCAGATCCTCTTGGTGATATGTTAACACGTATTCGTAATGCACTTGGTCGTAAAAAAGGCAAGGTGGTTACTCCAGCTTCAAAGCTTCGTGCACATGTTCTTGATGTTCTTCAGTCAGAGGGTTATATTCGCGGATATAATCAAGTTGATTTGGGTGATGGAAAATCTGAGCTTGAAATCGAATTGAAGTATTTTGAAGGGATGGCTGCTATTCGTGAAATTTCGCGTGTATCAAAGCCTGGTCGTCGTGTGTATGTTTCTGCTAAGTCACTTCCGCAGGTGGCAAATGGTTTAGGTATTTCGATCTTATCGACTCCTAAAGGCGTTATGGCTGATCATGAAGCGCGTGAACAGAATGTTGGTGGTGAACTTCTTTGTCGTGTTTTCTAAGTTATGTCCAAGAAAACAGAAGAAAAATAGGTTAGAACAATGTCTCGTATTGGAAAAAAGCCCATTTCAATTCCTTCTGGAGTTACCGCAACTGTTGAAGGTCAGCTGGTCAAAGCAAAAGGTCCGAAAGGTGAGCTGAGTTATGTCGTAAATGACGAAGTCTTAGTTAAATTCGAGGACAATGTCATATCAGTTATGCCCCGGGATCAGTCAAAAGATGCGCGCTCTAAATGGGGGATGTCACGCTCAATGATTGAAAACATTTTTTGTGGTGTAAAAGATGGTTTTGAAAAGAGGTTAGAGATCAGTGGGGTTGGTTATCGTGCTGCTTTGCAGGGTAAGGATATTCAACTCTCTCTAGGTTTTTCGCATGATGTGGTTTATAAAGTTCCGTCGGGTGTTACTGTAACTGTTCCTAAACCCACAGAGATTGTTATTTCTGGAATTGATAAACAGCAAGTTGGACAAGTTGCAGCGGAGATTCGTGAGTATCGTAGACCTGAGCCTTATAAAGGTAAAGGTGTTAAGCATGCAGATGAACGTATCTTCCGTAAAGAAGGTAAAAAGAAATAAGGATTTTGTATTATGCTTTCATCTAAGGACATTATCCAGCGCCGTGCGAGACGTGTTCGTCGTAGAATCAAGATGGTTTCTCACGATCGTCCGCGGCTTAGCGTTTATCGTTCAAATCAGAACATCTACGCGCAAGTTATTGATGATTTACGGGGATGTACACTTGTTTCAGCTTCTACTCTTGAAAGTGATTTGAAAAAATCCTTAAAAAGTGGATCTGATAAAGAAGCCGCTTTCGCTGTGGGTAAGTTAATTGCTGAACGTGCGAAGCAAGCTGGTGTCAATGAAGTGGTTTTTGATCGTGGTGCTTATTTGTACCATGGTCGAGTCAAGGCTTTGGCTGAAGCTGCTCGTGAAGGTGGTTTGAACTTTTAAAGTTTTCTCCTTATGGATGGGGCTGGATACTTTAGAGCATTTCGTTTAAGTTCTTCTGATTTGATGAAGAGCTTTGTTATCGTGCTTCCGGAAAAGAAAAAGGAATGAGGAATGGCACAAAAAGAACGTGGTGAAAGAGAAGAACGCGATAATGAGTTTGTCGATAGGCTTGTTCATATTAATCGTGTTGCTAAAGTTGTAAAGGGTGGTCGGCGTTTTGGTTTTGCTGCTCTTGTTGTCGTTGGAGATCAGAAAGGGCGTGTGGGCTTTGGACACGGTAAAGCGCGTGAAGTTCCTGAGGCCGTTCGTAAAGCAACGGAATCTGCAAAGCGTGGAATGATTTATGTTCCACTTCGCTCGGGACGTACATTGCATCATGATCTTGAAGGTTGTCACGGAGCAGGCCGTGTTTTGCTTCGTTCAGCGTCTGCTGGTACTGGTATTATTGCTGGGGGACCGATGCGTGCTATTTTTGAAGCTCTTGGTATGCAGGATGTTGTTGCGAAGTCACTAGGATCATCAAATCCTTATAATATGGTTCGTGCAACATTTGATGCTTTGAAACATCAAATGCATCCGAGAGATATTGCTGCTCAGCGTGGTATCAAATATTCGACTTTGCAGGCGCGTCGTCGTCATTTAGTCGATGTAGAAGGGTAGTTTCTGAGATTGTCAGAAAAGGAATTAGGAAATGGTTCAGAAAAAATCTCAGAGTAGTAAAACTGTGACAGTAGAGCAAATTGCGAGCCCTATTCGAAATTCACAGATTCAGCGTGCAACCTTGAAGGGGCTTGGGCTCAATAAAATGCGTCGCCGGCGCGTTTTAGAAGATACACTTTGTGTACGGGGTATGATTGCTCGAGTTCGGCATCTTGTTCGTGTTATAGATGAAGATTAAGGGTTGCAGGAGTATTAGATATGAAACTCAATGAACTACGTGATTGCGAAGGCGCAACAAAAAATCGTAAGCGTGTTGGACGTGGTATTGGTTCGGGTATTGGTAAGACTGGTGGTCGCGGTGTAAAAGGACAAAAATCCCGTTCTGGTGTCTCTCTTAACGGTTTTGAAGGTGGGCAAATGCCTATCTATCGCCGTTTACCAAAACGTGGGTTTAAAAATTTCTTTTCTAAAACCTACAATGAAGTTTCCTTGGGACGTATTCAGTTAGCTGTTGATGCAGGTAAGTTGAATATTGAAAAGCCGGTTGATATGATTACCTTGAAAGAGGCTGGTGTTATTCGTCGAGAGAAGAGTGGGGTTCGTCTTCTTTCTGATGGTGATTTGAAAGCTAAGATTACCTTTCATGTTTCTGGTGCTTCACAAGCTGCTCGTGTTAAGATTGAAAAAGTGGGTGGTCAGATTATTTTTCCTGATGTTATTCAATAATTTTTTTGATATAAGTCATGATTTAAAGAAGAGGTACATCTATTCTTTTGAATATTTTGTGGGAATTGTTTAAGTTCTGCGATTATTTGTGTGTAAAGATATGAATTTTAGAGTTATAGTTCTGTAACTTAAAGAACTGAAGTGTGAAGTGGAGACGTTTTATGGCATCAGCAGCAGAGCAATTTGCTTCCAATATAAACTTCGGTACCTTTTCGCGTGCAACTGAGTTAAAGAAACGTATCTGGTTTACTCTGGCGGCACTTCTTGTCTATCGTTTTGGCACTTATATTTCTCTTCCGGGTATTAATATTGATGCTTTGCGGCAAACATTTGAACATCATGCATCAGGTGTTTTAGGACTTTTTAATATGTTTGCTGGAGGCGCTGTTGGGCGTATGGCAATTTTTGCGCTAGGAATTATGCCCTATATATCGGCATCTATTATTGTACAATTGCTCACGTCCGTTATTCCTTCTTTGGAGACTCTTAAAAAGGAGGGTGATGTCGGTCGTAAGGTGATTAATCAATAT
The DNA here is from genome assembly GCF_028618425.1 of Bartonella sp. ML70XJBT. Classification (NCBI taxonomy): domain Bacteria; kingdom Pseudomonadati; phylum Pseudomonadota; class Alphaproteobacteria; order Hyphomicrobiales; family Bartonellaceae; genus Bartonella; species Bartonella sp. ML70XJBT. The sequence continues at coordinate 16,848 of NZ_JAQISX010000020.1, read as the reverse complement.
ACGCGCTATGTGACAGTCGTATTGGCTATTCTGCAAGCTTTTGGTATTGCGGTTGCGCTTGAAAGCGGTATAGGGACAGGACTTCAAATTGTTCTAGAACCAGGTCTCATGTTTCGTATCTCTTCTGTTATTACACTTGTTGGCGGAACAATGTTTCTCATGTGGCTTGGTGAGCAAATTACGTCACGCGGTGTTGGTAATGGGGTTTCTCTCATCATTTTTACAGGGATTGTAGCCAACTTTCCTTCTACTTTTGCTCAGCTTTTGACTGCGCATAGTCAGGCTGATTTATCAACTTTTCTTTTAATAGCAATCGTTTTTATTGCTGTCTTGGTTATCGGACTTATTGTTTTTATAGAACGTGCGCAACGGCGGATTATTATTCAGTACCCGAAACGTCAGGTTGGTAACCAAATGTTTCAAGGCGATATGTCGCATCTTCCTTTAAAATTGAATACTGCTGGTGTTATTCCGCCTATTTTTGCTTCATCTTTATTGTTATTACCCGCCACTATTAATAATTTTTCTGATAAAATGCCACAATGGATGCAAACAATTTCTTATTCTCTTGGTCATGGGCAGCCACTTTATATGATTGTTTATGCATTTTTAATGGCGTTTTTTTGCTTTTTTTATACAGCTATTGTGTTTAATCCGAGTGATACTGCGGATCAGTTGAAGAAACATTCTGGTTTTATTCCAGGAATTCGTCCAGGTGAACGTACAGCGGAATATATTGATTATGTTTTGACGCGTATTACTGTTGTGGGCGCTATTTATATTATCTTGGTTTGTTTACTCCCTGAATTTATGATATCTGCATTCCAGGTTCCTTTTTATCTTGGGGGGACGTCTTTGCTGATTGTTGTGACTGTTACTCTTGATACAGTTGCTCAAATCCAGGGGCATCTTGTTGCACACCAATATGAAGGGTTGATAAAAAAATCAAAACTTCGTGGAGGTCGAAGAAATAGATGAGAGTGGTTCTTTTAGGCCCTCCTGGAGCAGGAAAAGGGACGCAAGCTAAGATGTTAACTGAGGAATATAATATTCCTCATTTATCAACAGGAGATATGTTACGTGAGGTTATTGCTAAAGAAACGGAAATTGGTAAAAAAGCTAAAGCTATTATAAGTTCAGGTTCTTTGGTTCCTGATAGTCTTGTTAATCAAATCGTATCAGATCGGATTGATGAGCCTGATTGTGTAAATGGTTTTATTTTGGATGGATATCCAAGGACTGTAGGACAGGCAGAAGCATTACAACAGATACTTGAGTCAAAAAATATGCACCTTGATGCTGTCATTGAGTTGTGTGTTGATGAAGGTGCATTGATTGAACGTATGGAAAAGCGCGTTCAGGATACAATAGCGGCCGGTGGACAGATCCGTTTAGATGATAACCCTGTTGCTTTTACAAAAAGATTAGTAGAATACCGTGAAAAAACATCTCCTTTATCAAAATTTTATTCAGAGAGAGGAATGTTAAAGGTCATTGATGGAATGATTGATATTACTGAAGTGACGCATAAGATTAAAGGTTTTCTTTCATGAGATTTTTTAGAATTAAATGAAAAGAGTTGACTTTTGAGATGAAATCTATCACAAACAACTTTAATTTATTTCAATTAAATAAGTGGATTCGGAAGGATTTTGTTCTGAGTCTGTTTTTTCTATAAGGTACATCAGGTATTTTATAATAATTTGTCAACATAACTAAGGAGAGTAGGCGTGGCTCGTATTGCTGGCGTCAATATCCCGACAAATAAGCGTGTCATTATTGCGCTTCAATATATCCACGGGATTGGACCAAAATTTGCTCAAAAAATTATTGAAAAGGTTGGCATTCCCGCGGGCCGTCGTGTGCATGAGCTTTCAGATGCCGAGGTGCTACAGATTCGTGAAGCAATAGATCAGGGATATCAAGTTGAAGGTGATCTTCGTCGTGAAGTTGCTATGAATGTTAAGCGTTTGATGGACCTTGGTTGTTATCGTGGATTGCGTCATCGTCGGTCTTTACCTGTCCGGGGACAGCGTACACATACAAATGCTCGTACACGTAAGGGACCTGCTAAGGCAATTGCTGGTAAGAAGAAATAAGAAGCTTTTTGGAAGTTTATTTATTCTGTTTCTTGTTGAAAGCGGTTTGACAAGAAACAGAAGGTGGAGCTGCTGATATTACGGCAGTGTTGAGATCGTTGAAAGGAAAACTATGGCCAAGGAAGCCACACGTGTTCGTCGTCGCGAACGTAAAAATATTTCATCGGGTGTTGTGCATATCAATTCAACATTTAATAATACAATGATTACCATTACTGATGCTCAGGGAAATGCAATTGCTTGGTCATCTGCTGGCGCTCAAGGGTTTAAGGGGGCGCGTAAATCTACACCTTTTGCCGCTCAAGTTGCTGCGGAAGATTGTGCGAGAAAAGCACAAGAACATGGTATGCGTTCTTTGGAAGTTGAAGTTTGTGGTCCTGGGGCAGGGCGTGAATCTGCTTTACGTGCGTTGCAATCTGTTGGTTTTGTCATCACTTCTATTCGTGATGTAACACCAATTCCTCATAATGGATGTCGTCCGCGTAAAAGGCGGCGTGTTTAATTGGGTGTTGTTTTTTGTTGTCGGAGATTTCTCTGATGTTCACATTGGTCGTTACGATTGAATGGTAACGGAACTAAAGAACGGGAATAAAAATATGATCCAGAAAAACTGGCAGGAACTTATTAAACCCAACAAGGTTGAATCATATACGCATGATAATCCGAATATTACAAGCGTAATCGCTGAGCCTCTTGAGCGTGGGTTTGGTTTGACTTTAGGAAATGCACTTCGTCGTGTGTTGTTATCTTCGCTTCGTGGTGCTGCTATTACTGCTGTACAGATTGATGGTGTCTTACATGAATTTTCATCAATTCCAGGTGTCCGTGAAGATGTTACAGATATTATTCTGAATATAAAGGAAATTGCGCTTCGTATGGAAGAAGAAGGGCCTAAACGTCTCGTCGTTTATAAAGAGGGTCCTGGTGTTGTGAAAGCAGGGGACATCAGTATCGTTGGGGATATGGAAATCCTCAATCCGGATCATGTTATTTGTACCCTTGATGAAGATGCTGAAATTCGTATGGAATTTATTGTCAATACGGGGAAAGGGTATGTTCCATCTGATCGGAATTGTGTCGATGATGGGCGCATAGGATTAATTCCAATTGATAGTCTTTATTCACCAATTCGTAAAGTGTCTTATAAAGTGGAAAATACACGTGAAGGTCAGGTTCTCGATTATGATAAATTGACGTTAACGATTGAAACGAATGGTGCTGTTAATGGAGAAGATGCTGTTGCTTTTGCAGCGCGCATTCTTCAGGATCAATTATCGTTATTTATTAACTTTGAAGAGCCTCAGAAAGAGCCTGTTGAAGAGGCGGATTCTGAGCTTTCCTTTAATCCGGCACTTCTCAAAAAAGTGGATGAATTAGAGCTTTCGGTTCGTTCGGCAAATTGTCTTAAGAATGATAATATTGTTTATATTGGTGATCTTATTCAAAAAACAGAATCTGAAATGCTTCGAACACCAAATTTTGGTCGTAAGTCATTGAATGAGATTAAAGAAGTTTTGGCATGTATGGGGTTACATCTTGGAATGGAAATTCCTGCATGGCCGCCTGAAAACATTGATGATCTTGCTAAACGTTATGAAGATCAGTATTAAAATTAGAATTTAAGGAGAGGGCTTATGCGCCATAGTAAGTCAGGCCGCAAGTTGAACCGGACTGCCAGTCACCGTAAAGCGATGTTTGCAAATATGGCAACTTCGTTGATCGAGCATGAGCAGATTGTGACAACACTTCCAAAGGCTAAAGAAATTCGTCCTATTGTTGAAAAGCTTGTTACTCTTGGTAAGCGTGGTGGTTTGCACGCGCGTCGACAAGCAATTGCAGCACTTCGTGATACAGAAAAGGTTGCAAAGTTATTTGATACACTTGCGCCGCGTTATGCTTCACGCAATGGTGGATATTTGCGTATTATGAAAGCGGGGTTTCGTACCGGTGATAATGCGCCCATGGCTGTTATAGAATTTGTTGATCGTGATGTCGAAGCAAAGGGGGCAGGGGATCGTGCTCGTATGGAAGCTTCAGAGAATGAGAAGAGCACGTCCTCATAAGTTTTTTATTTTATTGGTTTTTAAAAGGCCGCCTTGTCTTAGGCGGTTTTTTTTATGCTTATTTTTAAAGTTTGTTTTACTTGAGAAATCGATGGTGAGAAAAAATTATAGGATATTGAATTGTTTTATTTTTATAATATTTACTGTTTAAATAGGTTGTTTTTATTCTCTATTATGAAATATTAATAGAAATCCTTTATTTATGGGGATGCTTTTAAAAAATTCTATGAATATTCAACAGAATGGGCTGATTTTATAAGGAGTAGATTATGAGGTATTCTTTTGGGGTGCGGCTTTTTTTTGCCATTATGATGCTGATATCGTTTGATCATGTATATGCTCATGTTCCTCAAACACAAAAAGAAATCACTCTTTCATTTGCTCCTTTAGTTAAAAAGACAGTTCCCTCTGTGGTCAATATTTATGCAGCTCGACAAATTAGAGCACGTTCACCTTTTGAGGGTGATCCATTTTTTGAGCAATTTTTTGGTCGTTTGCAAAATAATTTTCCTGTTCGTAAGCAATCATCATTAGGATCAGGAGTGATTGTTGATGCGCGTGGTTTGATTGTTACAAATTACCACGTCATTAAAGATGCAAGCGAAATTAAGGTAGCTTTTTCTGATGGGCGAGAATTTGAGAGTAAGGTCGTACTCAAAGATGAAGCAACCGATATTGCTATTTTGGAAGTTGATGTAAAAGATACACAGTTTCCTGTTCTTCCTTTGGGGGATTCTGATACTGTTGAAGTTGGTGATCTTGTTTTAGCCATTGGTAATCCTTTTGGTGTTGGTCAAACGGTTACAAGTGGTATTGTTTCAGCGCAAGCGCGTACACGTGTTGGGATTTCAGATTTTGACTTTTTTATTCAAACAGATGCAGCCATTAATCCAGGAAATTCTGGTGGCGCTTTAATTGATATGAAGGGACAATTAATCGGAATTAATACGGCTATTTATTCACGTTCCGGTGGTTCTGTAGGGATTGGTTTTGCTATTCCAGTTAATCTTGTAAAAGTGATGCTTGATACAGTTAAACGCGGTGGAAAATATTTTGTGCCACCTTATATTGGGGCATCCTTTCAAAATGTTACACCTGATATTGCTGGTGGTTTAGGTTTAGAACGCCCTTATGGTGCTCTTATTATTGAAGTTATCAAAGACAGTCCTGCTGAAAAAGCCGGTTTGAAAGTAGGTGATGTTATTTTGAGTGTACAGGGGGTGCGCGTTGATAGTCCAGATAGTCTTGGGTATCGTTTAATGACAGCGGACATTGGCCATAGTCTTGCTTTAGAATATTTACGAAGTGGAAAAATTTTAAAAACACAGATGAAGGTTGCATCAATATCGGAAACTGCATTTTTAAAATCTGAAAAAATTACAGGTGATAATCCTCTTGCTGGGGCCGAAGTGTTAGATTTAACACCGCAAAATAGTCGACGTTTTCATCTTCCTATATCGGCAAAAGGTGTTGTGATTACCAGTCTTGATGAAATGAGCAATGCTGCGGGAATTTTTCGGCCCAGAGATATCTTACGTGTTGTCAATGGCTATAAGATTCAAACAGTTCATCAGTTGAAAAAGATTCTTATGCAAACGCGTTCGCGTACTTGGCAATTGGAATATGAACGTGATGGTATGTATATTCGCCAATTTATTCGTTGAGGTTTTTTTTGAAGAAAGATTTTTTTACTTCGTCGATTGATCCTAAAGTTAATAAAAATCAGCCACTTGCGGAAAGAATGCGTCCTTGTTCTCTCAATGAAGTTGTGGGACAAAAACATTTAATTGGAGAGGATGGTTTGCTTTCACGGATGGTGGCAGCGGGCTCAATTGGATCGATGATTTTTTGGGGGCCTCCAGGGACCGGAAAAACAACAGTTGCACGTTTGTTAGCACTTGAAACAAATTTTGCGTTTGAACAAATTTCTGCTATTTTTACAGGTGTTTCTGAACTTAAAAAGATTTTTGAAGTTGCACAGAGGCGTTTTATGTCTGGGGATAAAACGCTTCTCTTTGTTGATGAAATTCATCGGTTTAATCGTGCACAGCAGGATAGTTTTCTTCCTGTGATGGAAGATGGTACGGTGGTTCTTATCGGTGCAACAACTGAAAATCCTTCTTTTGAACTTAATGCTGCTCTTCTTTCGCGTGCGCGGGTTTTAACATTTTTTTCTCATGATCATGAAAGTTTAGGCATGCTTTTGAAGAACACTGAAAAAGTGGTAGGGAAGTCTCTTCCTTTGGATGATGGGGCCAGAGATACTTTGATAGGGATGTCTGATGGAGATGCGCGGGTAGCATTGACATTAGCAGAGGAAGTTTGGTCTGTTGTGCGTTCCGGAGAGATTCTTGATGCTGGTGCGTTGCAAAAAGTTATTCAGCGTCGTGCACCCATTTATGATAAAGGACGAGATGGGCACTATAATCTTATTTCAGCGTTGCATAAATCTGTTCGTGGCTCTGATCCTGATGCGGCGCTTTATTATTTAGCACGTATGTTGGATGCTGGTGAAGATCCTCTCTATATTGGGCGAAGATTGGTTCGTATGGCTGTTGAAGATGTTGGTTTGGCGGATCCCCAAGCTCTTGTCATTTGTAATGCGGCAAAAGATGCCTATGATTATTTAGGATCACCAGAAGGAGAATTGGCTTTGGCACAGGCATGTCTTTATGTTGCAACGGCACCAAAGTCAAACGCGACATATCTTGCATATAAAGCTGCATTGCGTTGTGCACAAAAAAATGGTTCTTTACCACCTCCTAAACATATCCTTAATGCATCGACGAAATTGATGAAGGAGGAAGGGTATGGAGATGGTTATTGTTATGATCATGATGAACCAGATGCCTTCTCTGGACAAGAATATTTTCCCGAAAAACTTGGGCGACAGAGTTATTATAAACCAGTTGAGCGTGGATTTGAGCGTGAAATTGTGAAACGTCTTGAATGGTGGAAACAATTGCGCAAAAAACGTAAAAATAAACCATAAAATTTGAGTTAAAACACGTTTTTTATTGAACTTAGATTTATTTTTTATTCCTCGTTTTATTGTATGAACAATTTAGTTTTATTTTTAACATTTATTATATTGCTCGTAGTGCAATTTTTTTGATCCCTTCAAAAAGCATATCTTTTTATGATTTTAATTGATTAAGATATTGATTATCCAATGTTTTGTATGTTGAATGAGAACTTCAGATACTATACGATTCTCTCATGCCAAATCTCATCAATCACAACCATTCGCTTGTATGTTACATGCTGGATCACGTGTGATAAAAACTATACAAGAATAAAACTAAAAATGACTCTTATGAAGAGTCTTAAGTGTTGAGAGCCACTGCACCATTGGGGGTGGGAAAAGTGGGTGGTGGTGTGATGATTGTGGTACTGAGCATAAAGAGGTTGTTGCTCAATGGATTTTACATATACCATTTCACAAGCGCCGTCAAAAAATGGGTGTAACGAGCGTTGAAAGATGCTTTTTTAAACAAGTACGTGAATATGCAACATAAAAGTGTTTTGTTTTTCGATGCAATAGGGTGTGGTTTTGATTGATGAGGCGTTTTTGTGTAATTAAGGGGAGAGTTTGTCTCTTAGAAAATTAAGGGGTAGGCAGAAAGATCAAACATTGTGTTGAAATTTAAATTGTTTCTTTTCTAGAAAGAGATAAATGTGTTAATTTGCTCTCGTGTAGAAGTATTATTTTATTTAGATTCTATGTTGTGTCATAAAATAGGGAATACCAGTTCTTTATTTTGCGGGTTATGATATGTTATAGACATAACGTAAGGGTAAGGATGAAAATAGTCTGTGAAAATCTAAACTTAAAGCTTTAGTTAAATTAAAAGTGCAATGTACAGTTTAAGTATTAGATTGTTATGAATCGTCAAGGATATAATCGTGGATAAAACAAAAGCTCTCGATGCTGCTCTCGCTCAAATTGAACGTTCTTTCGGTAAAGGCTCCATTATGCGTCTTGGGCAAAAGGAGCAAGTTGTTGAAATTGAAACAGTTCCAACGGGGTCATTGTCCTTGGATATTGCTTTGGGTGTTGGTGGATTACCAAAAGGGAGGATTGTTGAGATTTATGGACCAGAAAGTTCTGGAAAGACAACATTGGCTCTTCATGCTATTGCTGAAGCACAGAAAATTGGTGGGATTTGTGCTTTTATTGATGCTGAGCACGCCCTTGATCCTATTTATGCGCGAAAGCTCGGCGTTGATTTAGAAAACTTGTTTATTTCTCAACCTGATACCGGTGAGCAGGCATTAGAAATTACAGAAACATTGGTGCGTTCTGGTGCTGTTGATGTACTTGTTGTTGATTCTGTGGCGGCTTTAACGCCGCGTGCAGAAATTGATGGAGAAATGGGTGATGCTTTACCTGGATTGCAAGCACGCTTGATGAGTAAAGCTTTGCGGAAACTTACGGCTTCAATTTTCCGCTCTAACTGTATGGTGATCTTTATTAATCAAATTCGCATGAAAATTGGTGTGATGTTTGGTTCTCCTGAAACGACAACAGGTGGGAATGCTTTAAAGTTTTATGCTTCTGTTCGTTTGGATATTCGCCGCATTGGCTCCATTAAAGATCGGGATATGATCGTTGGTAATCAGACCCGTGTTAAAGTGGTGAAGAATAAATTGGCTCCTCCCTTCAAACAGGTTGAATTTGATATTATTTATGGTGAGGGGATTTCCAAATTAGGTGAATTGATTGATTTGGGAGTCAAAGTTGGTATTGTGGAAAAATCTGGCTCATGGTTTTCTTATAATTCTCAACGTTTAGGGCAGGGACGTGAAAATGCGAAGCAGTTTTTGCGGCAACATCCGGAAATTGCTGCAGAAATCGAAACAGCTTTGCGTCAAAATGCTGGTTTGATTGCCATTGAATTGTTAGAAAATGCAGGAGCAGATGTAACAGAAAGTGATGAAGCAATTTGATGCTATGTTTATTTGAGCATTAAGTGCTTTATTTAGGTTTTTTCTATTTTTATTTGTTTGAGTTTTAAATATACAGTCATTTTTTTCTCAATTTTTTTAAATGAAATTCCATTCTTTGATTAAATCAACTCCATGCTTGGCAAAGAGGATATTTAACGAGGGGGATTTTTCTTTTATGGTTTGGTGCTGTATTCTGCAGGTATTGATATGAATAGTGTTAATAATATCCGGTCAACATTTTTGGATTATTTTCATCGTAATGGGCATAAAGTTCTTTCTTCTAGCCCCCTTGTTCCACGTAATGATCCCACACTCATGTTTACAAATGCAGGAATGGTACAGTTTAAAAATGTTTTTACTGGACTTGAACAGCATTCTTATAAAAAGGCAACAACGGCGCAAAAATGTGTTCGTGCGGGTGGAAAGCATAATGATCTTGACAATGTTGGCTATACAGCGCGCCATCATACGTTTTTTGAGATGCTGGGTAATTTTTCCTTTGGTGATTATTTCAAAGAAGAAGCCATTTTTTTATCATGGAATCTTTTAACAAAGGAGTTTTGTCTTCCTAAAGATAAATTGTTGGTAACTGTTTATCAGAGTGATGATGTTGCGGCACAATTATGGCGTAAAATTTCAGGTCTTTCAGACAAAAAAATTATCCGTATTGCGACGGCAGATAATTTTTGGTCGATGGGAGAAACTGGTCCCTGTGGTCCTTGTTCAGAGATTTTTTATGATCATGGTGATGAAATTTTTGGGGGACCTCCTGGAAGTGTGGATGAAGATGGTGATCGTTTTATTGAGATTTGGAATCTTGTCTTTATGCAGTATGAGCAGTTTAGTAAGGAAGAGCGGATTGAATTGCCTCATCCTTCTATCGATACTGGTATGGGGTTAGAGCGTATTGCTGCTGTTTTACAGGGGGTGCATGATAATTATGACATTGATCTTTTTCGTGCATTAATTGGTGCATCACAAGAAATGACAGGGATTGAGGCAAAGGGTGATTTTATTGCCAGCCATCGTGTCATTGCTGATCATCTTCGCTCATGCGCATTTTTGATTGCGGATGGTGTTCTTCCTTCTAATGAGGGAAGGGGATATGTTTTACGTCGTATTATGCGTCGTGCTATGCGTCATGCACATCTGCTTGGTGCTAAAGAACCCTTAATGTGGCGGCTTTTGCCTGCTCTTATCCGCGAAATGGGACAAGCTTATCCAGAATTGGTGCGTGCTGAATCTTTGATTGCAGAAACTTTGAAGCTAGAAGAAGTGCGCTTTCGCAAGACTCTTGAACGAGGATTGGGGTTGTTAAATGATGCAAGTGCTCATCTTAAAGAAGGTGATGATTTAAATGGTGAAGTTGCTTTCAAGCTTTATGACACCTATGGCTTTCCACTTGACTTAACGCAGGATGTTCTTCGGCGTCGTGGAATATCTGTTGATGTTGATACCTTTGATAAAGCAATGGAACACCAGAAAGAAGAAGCCCGTGCTCATTGGTCTGGTTCAGGTGAAGTTGTAGCAGAGACAATTTGGTTTTCTATTCGTGATCTGGTAGGGGTTACAGAATTTTTGGGTTATGAAACAGAAAAAGCTGAAGGTATTATTACAGCTCTTGTGTGTGATGGTAAAATTGTTGATGAGGTTTCTTCAGGGCAGAAAGCTATTCTTGTGTTAAATCAGACTCCTTTTTATGGTGAATCTGGTGGGCAAGTTGGTGATAGCGGTATTATTTCTGGTGAAAATTTTATTTTTGAAGTGCACGATACACAGAAAAAGGCTGAGGGTGTTATTCTTCATATCGGAAAGGTTAAATCTGGTCAGGCAAAGGCATCTGATTGTTTAGAATTAACGGTTGATGGTATTCGTCGTAAAAAAATTCGTGCCAATCATTCTGCTACCCATTTATTACACGAGGCTTTACGTCAAGTATTGGGATCCCATGTTACACAGAAGGGCTCTCTTGTCTCGCCGGAACGGTTACGTTTTGATTTTTCTCATCCAAAATCTGTTTCTGCAGAAGAATTGAAAAAAATAGAAGATTTAGCAAATGACATTGTTTTGCAAAATAGCGAGATAACAACCCGCCTTATGGCTGTTGATGATGCAATTTCTGAAGGGGCAATGGCACTTTTTGGTGAAAAATATGGTGACGAAGTACGTGTTGTTTCGATGGGAGACTTGCTTGAAAAAGGAAGATTAAAAAAGCGTTGGTCAATTGAACTTTGTGGAGGAACACATGTGGAAAGAACGGGGGATATTGGTTTGATTCATATTGTTTCTGAAAATTCTGTCGCTTCTGGAGTACGTCGTATTGAAGCTTTAACAGGCACAGCAGCACGTCTTTATCTGAGATGCCAAGAGGCGCGTATCCGTGAAATTGCTAATCTTTTAAAAACTTCTGCTACGGGTGTAGAAGAACGGATTGAAAATTTGCTTGAAGATCGCCGTAAACTTGAAAAAGAGTTGAATGATGTGCGCAAAAAAATGCTGCTGAGTGGTGAAACAAAGAGAGATGGTCAAGATGATATTAGTATCATCAATGAACTTTCTTTTATGGGACGTGTTGTGAACAATATTCCACCACGGGATCTTAAGGCACTTGTTGATTCTGGTAAAAAACAAATTGAATCAGGGGTTATTGCTTTTATTGCTGTTTCAGAAGATGGCAAGGGGAGTGCTGTTGTTGGTGTTACGGATGATTTAACAGATAAGTTAAATGCTGTTGATCTCGTTCGTATTCTTTCATCTGTTCTTGGTGGGAAAGGCGGTGGAGGGCGTCCTGATATGGCCCAGGCTGGTGGTCCTGAGGGGAACAAGGCTGATGAGGCATTTGCAGCACTAAAAGATTTTCTAGAAAAATTTAAAAAGTAAAAAATTTCCTTATCGGTGTTTTTTACATTTGTATGTTGGATTGGCGTCTAAACGGATGTCTGTCTGGTGTATTACTAAAATGTAGATACAGTCTCATTGAGAGAGATAAAATCGTAAAGATAAAAAAAACAGTGTTGCGTTGGCAAAATTATGGGGTGATTCGTGCTTTTGTATATGAACTGAACGGATCATATATTTCATGAAATATAGCATCTATTATATTGATTTTAAAAGAAATATCTCTATTCATATTTCACAATAAGAATTATGAAGAGGATAACGAAAGATTTATTGCAGAACAGTTTCTTAAGCTTATGAAGTTGTAATATATCGTTTTTTCTTTTCAAGTTGCTTAAATTATTACTCGCACTTCATAAGAAGTTCATTTTTTAGAGCTGTTTTATTGGTTTCCTTTGCGGCTTATGTATAAGAGAACAGGTTTTTCTGCAAATTACAAAACATATATTAATTTAAATTTTTCTGTGTGCACTTACCGCATTTGCACTAATAAAGTGTTTTTGTAATTTTTGGCATTAAGATATTTTTTTGCATGAGATTTGTGAAGAGTAATTATTTTTATGATGCATGGCTTCATGTAAGGGGATGACGTTTTCATTTTTTCCTTCTCTTTTGGGGGGCGTGATTGTTAAATTGCTTGCTTTTAAAAATTTAGAAAAACGCCCTTCTTTATCGATCAATTCTTGAAAGCTTCCTTTTTCAATTAAATAACCCTGTTCCAGAAAGAGTACCACATCAGCATTGCGTATTGTTGAAAGGCGATGTGCTATAATGAACGTGGTGCGGTTATGACTTATGCAATCAAGAGCATCTTTGACACGTGCTTCTGTTTCAACATCAAGAGCGCTTGTTGCTTCATCAAGAATGAGAATAGGAGCATTTTTTAAAACTGCGCGTGCAATTGCTAACCGTTGTTTTTCTCCACCTGATAATCGAGATCCTCGTTCGCCCACCATTGTGTTATAACGATCAGCTTTTTTTAGAATAAAATCGTGAGCTTCTGCTATTTTTGCTGCTTCGTAAAGTTCTTCCTTTGTTGCACTTTCTTTTCCTATTGAGATATTGTCATGAATACTGCGATTGAAAAGTCCTGTATCTTGAAACACTGTTGCTAGAGATTTTCGTAAAGATTCGCGATTGATCGAGCATATATTTATTCCATCAATGGAGATATGTCCGAAGGTAGGGTCGTATATGCGCTGCAATAAATTGATTAATGTTGTCTTTCCACCTCCTGTTGGTCCTACAATCGCAACAGTTTGCCCTGCTTTAACCTCAAAGGAAATGTCAAAAACACCTTGAGAAGAATTTGGGAATTTATAGGTAACGTGATGAAATTGTATAGCACCTTTAACATTTTGTAGGGAAGGGAGATCTTGTGGTTCGTTGATAGAGAAAGTTGAGTCTTCCATTTCAAAAAACTCTTGCAGTTTCGTTTGTGAGGATATTGCACAATTAATAAAATTGCTCATTTGATCTAGACGGCTAATCATGAGTTGTGCAAATCCGACAAAAGCAACGACTTCACCTACCCTTAATTGACCTCTTGCAACAAAAAAAGCTCCAAGGAGAAGAACACAAACGATTGAAACTGTGGAAGCCATTCGATTTAAGCCACTGGCGAGCGCCCACCAATTGAGAACAGGATTTTGTGCTTTAAGCAGAGCATTTGTATGTTGGTGCAGTATGGACGCTTCTTCCTTTATTCGGTTATAACTTTGTACAATAGAAACATTGGAGATTGAATCACTGACATGTTTAAAAAGGTTATGGTGATAGCATTCTACAGCGGCTTGTCCGTTTTTTGTTTTTCGCATTACTAAACGGGCAATTAAGACATAGATGATGGCAAGTACAACTAAGACTATTGAAAGACGCCAATTCATGTTAAAGGCTGTGGGGATGAGAACCAATAAAGCAACAAGTGTTGAGAGATGTTGACGCATAAAATCAAGCCATATACTTGACATGGTGTCTGTTGCGCGCAAAAGTGTATGGAGTGCGTTGGAAGTTCCGCGTTGTTGATGCCAAATTAAAGGCATGGCAATGATACGTTCAAAAGATTCTGTTAAAACCGTTAAACGGCGTCTATGGGCTAAGCGGTCCGCACCACGAGCAACAAGGACATAAGCGATAATATGGGAAAGACCAAAACAAACCCAAATGGTAAGGGTAGGGATTATCCCTGTTTTTTCTGTAATAGAATCAATAACGCGTCCAAATAAAATAGGTTCTGCAATGGTGATGATCGCTAACATAACATTAGCGTTACAGATCAAAAGGGATGCATTTTTCTCTCTCTTTAGGTAAGTGAGAACACGTGCATAGGTTTTGAATAAGGACACTGTTAATGATCTCCATTCGCTGTTAAGCGTAAAGGCTGTTGATTTTTATAATACTTGAATTCTAGCTAATAAAAATTGAACGTTAAGAAAAGGCAAATTTGAATACTCATTGTAATATGGTGTGATAAAGCCAACGAGAATATGAATTTTTGTGTTTATAAAGGTGCAAAAATAGATCAATAAAATTATCAGGTAAGGGAACTTTCATGGCAGGTGTAGAAATAAAAAAAGTTGAGACAGATGAAAATGGAATGCGTTTAGATCGTTGGTTTAAAGCGCATTATCCAGGGCTTGGATTTGGAGCTTTGCAAAAATTGTTGCGTTCTGGCCAGATACGGGTTGATGGTGGACGTGTTAAAGCCGATACGCGTCTTTTTACAGGTCAAGTTGTTCGTGTGCCGCCTTTACTTGTTGGTAACAAGGAAAGCCTTCCTATAACAGATAAAACAATTCGCGGACAGGGTGATGGAGTCATTTTAAAAAAAATGTTGCTCTATGAAGATCCAAAGGTCTTTGTTTTTAACAAACCAGCAGGTCTTGCTGTACAAGGAGGCTCTGGTTTAACACGTCATATAGACAGTATGCTTGAGGTATGGCGCAATAAAAAAGGTGAAAAGCCGCGTTTGGTTCATCGTCTTGATCGTGAGACATCGGGGGTGCTTATTGTTGCCCGTTCTAGGGGAGCTGCACAGGCCTTAACAGCTGCTTTTAGAGAACGGGAAACAAAAAAGACTTATTGGGCGTTGGTTCGGGGCGTTCCTAAAAAAAAACAGGATAAAATTTCAACGTGGATGGTTAAGGAAATGACGGCACAAGGTGATAAAATGCGTGTTTGTGATCATGGGGAGCCGGATTCACATCATGCGGTTTCCTATTACCGCGTTTTAGAGTCGCGCGGACGAGCTCTTTCGTGGCTTGAAATGGAACCTTATACGGGGAGAACACATCAACTGCGTGTGCATGCTGCCCATATGGATCATCCTATCATTGGCGATTCAAAGTATTTTTTTTCTGATAGTAATTGGACATTCCCAGGAGGCATTCAAAATCGCCTTCATCTTCATGCACGTCGTATTCGTATTCCTCATCCTTCAGGAGGCATATTGGATATTGTTGCGCCTTTACCCCCTCATATGGTCCAAAGTTTTAATCTTTTGTCTTTTAATGAGCGTGATGCTGAAACAGAATAAAAAACTTCATTTGTTTTTGAGTTATGAACTTTTAAATATTATCAATTTTATTCCTACAGTTCTTTGTCCATATTGGCTGTATTGTTATTTTTAAAATGGTGTATCTTCGATAATCTTGGGCTTATGAAGCTGCTCTTTTGAATTATCTATAGAGGTGATATATTGGGGAGGCATGTTGGTTCAGGAAGATGAACGAGATAAAGTCTGAAGGATATTGACTGAAAAAGTGATGGCAATTTTTAATTTTTTCATGGGAAATAATTGAAGACTTTTACAGGAACTCTTAGGGAGAACAGCTTCTCAACAAATTGTTGTTTTCAAGGAAGTTTATCCTGCTAGCGGTGGGGTTGGGTATATTTATAGATTTATGGTTTGTATCTTTGCTTATACAATGAGAACTTATGAGCAAAGTGCACCTTTCAATGATCAATTATTCTTCTGTTCGTTTTTCTGAAAGATTATTTTTCACAAAAGAAAAAACAAATCTATTCAAAGATTATGGAAATGTTCCAAGAGGAATAAGTTGAAATGAGGAGTGTCTGATGAGATCATTATTGATTAATCTTAACAAGGTCTCTAAAATATACCGCAGCGTAGACAGTGCACCTGGTTTTACAAACAAGGTGGTTTCTCTTTTTAAGCCAACCTATAGAAACCATCACGTGCTAAAAGATATTAGTTTCACCCTTTTTTCAGGGCAAGCACTCGCCATTGTTGGACCTAATGGAGCCGGAAAATCAACACTGATTAAAATACTTTCTGGTATACAAGCCGCTGATGAGGGGGATGTCAAAGTCTTAGGCGTTAATCCTTATAAAACGAAAAAAGATTTGTTTAAGTCTCTGGGGGTCGTCTTTGGTCACAAAAATTGCTTATGGTGGGATTTACCCTTACGCTATAGTCTAGAAATGGTTCAACCCTTATATGACCTTGAACGGAGCTCTTTTATCCGTGATCTTAAAGAAATCACAGAGTTATTAGACATTGAGCATATCATGGATAAGCCCGTACGCATGCTAAGCCTTGGTGAGAGAGTAAAAAGTGAATTGGCGTTTAATTTGTCCTTTAGACCTAAGCTGTTGTTTTTAGATGAACCAACCATTGGTCTTGATATTACCTCCAAACATGAAATCAGAGAACTGCTTAAAAAACTAAAAAGAGAGCAAGGTTTAGGATTGTAGTTTGACAGTAGGTTTTGTACTAAGTGGGAAGAGGTGGGATTAGTTAGGAATAGGTGGTAATTTGTTGTTTTTATGGTTATTTTTTACCATTAAATGCGCGTTTTGTAAAATTGTATTTTGAC
>NZ_JAQISX010000002.1:0-224783 GCF_028618425.1 Bartonella sp. ML70XJBT | reverse complement strand
TTTTGCCTGCACCAAATTCATATATTCCGTTTCCCATTGTGGCGCCGGTTTCAGATCCTTTTCCAGATGTGATTTTGGGAGTCTATGCTGTGCGCTCATTGGGTGGTGTGCGCATCATTGTGGGCGCACCAACAAAGCTTTATGAATATGACAACAGCACGCGCGGCTGGAAAGACATTAGCAAGCCTCACACACAATATCACGCCAATGAGACTGCGCTTTGGTCTTTTGCCTCCTTTGGGGACCATATCATTGCTGTTAATAGCAATGACCCACCACAAATGCTTTCGTTGAAAACAGATGAAAAGTTTTGTGATTTGAGTGGTAATCCGCCGCGTGCTGGACTTGTGCGTGTGTGGGGTGATTTTGTTTGCCTGATGCAACTAACAGATAAGCCAAACCGTGTTCAGTGGTCTGGTTTGAATGATGCAACACATTGGACGGTTGGGGAGAAAAGTTGCGATTATCAAGATTTTCCTGATGGTGAATACGTTCAAGGGTCTACGGAATCAACAAATCCACTTATTTTTATGCGCTCCGCCATTTATCATGCAACCTTTGTACCAGGCTCTAAAATTATATTCAGTTTTGCAAAAATAAAAGACAAAATAGGCGCGAAAAGCAGCACAGCAATTGCAAGCCGTGGAGACTGTACTTTCTTTGTCTCTGATGATGGTTTTTATCAAATCAACAGTGTGGGTGAAATGCTCCCTATTGGCTTTGGCAAAGTCGATAAAACTATCTTCACACTTTACAATAACTTTGCCATTGATGAGATGAGGGCATGTATTGATCCGGTCTATTCTCGTGTTTATTTTTCTATCAATGATAACACCGAAGGGATGCATATTTATGTTTATGATTGGCTTTTGCAAATATGGAGTGTCATTAAGGGGCAGAACCTTCTCTTATTTCCCCTTTTTGCAGCCGGTTATACATTAGAAGGCTTAGACGAAGTACAAGAGAGCTTGAAAGATTTACCAGCTTCTCTTGATAGTAAAATGTGGCAAAATGGTGCGCCTGTTTTGGGAGCCTTTACGCCAGACAACACATTTGGTTTTTTTGCAGGTCCTCCGATGGAAGCAGTTATTGCTTCACAAATTGTGGGGGATACGGGCAGGCAAATCAACCTGATGAGTGAGGCTTTTGTTCAAGCGGATACAACAAAAGGTTTTTTAAGTGTTGGGGCGGCATTTATCATTGACAACAAGAACCAATTAAATTGGGCTAAAGAGCGTTATGCCGGCTATAATATTGGGATGTATAATATCCGCTCACGAGCGCGTTATCACGCCTTGCGTCTGAGAATACCAGAAGGCACGCCATGGACACATATAACAGGCTTTGATGTAACGCTCAAACCCGCGGGCATAAGATGAGTTTTAAGATCTATAATACAGAAAAATGGAGCGCTAAACAAATGGCGCCCTATTTTGAGAATGTCATAAAATCGATAGCTTACTTTAATCAAAAATTTCCTGATGATTATAATACAGAGACCATTTTAAACGATATTTTGAAGGGAGAAAAAGTTCTTTGGATTATCGTTGATGCGCATGAAAACTTTATGGCGCATGTCACAACACAGTTACAGGAACTCGTCACTGGAGCATTAAGGGCGGTTATTGTCACGCTTGGTGGAAAGGGAGGAGCGCCCTTAACAAAGCTTATCACTCAGATTGAAGCCTATTACAAGGAAAAAGGGGCAAAAGAGCTTGTCATCATAGGCAGGCGAGGGTGGGAAAAATCTCTTAAATCGCATGGATATTTCGTTAATCTTTTAGAATATAGAAAGCAGCTTTAACATGGGAAAAAGTTCTAAACCAATCCAGAATACCCAAAATACGACGCAAACAAATGCACCCCCTGAATGGGCAAAAGGTATTTTTGAACACGCAGCTCAAGATGCCATGACTTTTTATAATCAAGGTAGCGGAAAAGCCGTTTATGACGGGCAGCGAGTTGCGGGGTTAAGTGATCAGACAAAGAATGCGATTAATGGGCTTAGCAATAATACGCATAACTATGATAACAATTATTTAAATGGAATAGCCACAGGGCAAAATTCAACAAGCCAAAACTTAAAAAATATGGCTTCAGGGCAGCAAATAGGCAATAACCCTTATTTTAATGAAGCACTTCAAAACACATTAAATAAAGCAACAAATTCTATTAATAGTTCATTGGCAGGTGCTGGGCGTTATGGTTCTGGGGCGCATACTGGGGTTTTGGCTGATGAATTGGGGGGCATAGCAACACAAGCTCTATCACAGCAATATAACCAAGATGTCAACAACATGATGAATGCCAATGGTCTCATTGACCAAGCAAACCAAAATCAGTTGGCGGGCGCCAATAACTTCTTTCAAGGTCAAGGTCAGGCAAATCTTAATGCGTTGACGGGAGGGAGTGTGCTTGATGCCAATCATCAACGGCAATTAGATGAAGAGCGGCAAAAATGGGAGCAGCAGAACAATCTTGATTGGGACCAGTTAAGTAAGTTGCTTACAGCTGGTGGGGCTGTTGCTGGAAATTATGGAACGCGAACAGGACAAATGACGACATTGACGCCACAGCCAAAACCTAATCCGTGGGAGATTGTTGGAAATGTTGGAACTATCCTTGGTACTTTTGCTGGGCTTAGCGACATCAGAGCGAAAGAAAATATCGTGCAAGTGGGGCAGAGAAATGGCTATAAACTCTATGAGTATAATTACAAGGGCTATCCAGAGCGCTATCGCGGGGTGATGGCACAAGATGTTTTGAAGTTAAAGCCTGAAGCTGTTTTCTTGCATAATACCACAGGCTTTTTGCATGTGGATTATGGCAAGCTTGGATTTGAAATGGAAAGGGTGCAGTGATGGAACAAAACAGCTTTAATACTTTATCACTATTTATGAATCCAAAAGTTTTGCGTCCTTTAATACATCAGGGTTTTTTTCAGTTACCTAAATATTTTTTTCAAAAATATTCCACGCCTTCAAACACACCGTTTGAAGGACGATACAAGCCAAGTTTTTTAGAACGTGCTGCTTTTAGCACAAACCCTTTTGATGCGAACAATGGGGCTGATACTCCACAAAAATTGAGTCCTACAGAGCTTATTCGCGGCTCTCAAACAGGAGGAGGAGACGTTGGGAAAAAAACGCCAGCAGAATTGATTATGTCTACGGATGATTTAAAACGCCAAATGCCTCCCTTGCCGGATGTTTCAAAGGATACTGTTAAGATACAAGAGGCACCAGAGCAACAAAAACATGACTTCTCAGAGCAGGGAGGCGTTACATCAATGATCCCTCAATCTCCACTTGTTGGGAACATTGATCAGTCTAGTGGGGATGAAGCTGGGCGACAGCAAAAAGATGTGATGGATTATATTACAGAGATCAACAACAGATCTATGGCAGAGAATCCGCAGGAGAGCAGCCCTGTCAATGAAGAAAAACTTTCTCATATGCCTATTCAAGAAGAAGAACATTTAAAAGCAAATGCTAAGCCCGAACAGGCAACCGATTATGTAAACGCAGTTGGAAATTTTATTCATAAAGATGCAGACCCAAGTAGCTTATGGGAGCGTTTTAGAAAATCAGAATTTTCCGAGCATTTAATGGATTTTTTTGCGGGGCTTGCATCAGGGAAGACACCACAGGAAAGTTTTTCAAATGCGGCACTTGTTATGCGGCAGGGCAATAATATACGTGCTCAAAATAGACCAATTTTTGAGTTTTTACGCTCTAAAGGATATAGTGATAAAGACGCACAAGCCCTTGTGCAATATCCAGATCTTGCCATGAAAGTTATAGGCAGCACGTTAAGCCCTCAAGAAGGCTATAGGACATTGACAGCGGAAGAAAAGGCAGAGCAGGGATTGCCTGAGAATATGACTTTCCAAGTCTCAACAAGCACAGGGAAAATTATACCTGTCCAAGGAGGACAGCTTTCCACTGCTTCCGGATTAGGAGGGAATACCGATGGCATGCTGTCAAAGCCTGAAGCAGGTTATATGTATATTAAGGATAAAAAAGCACCTGGTGGGATACGTGCGGTGCCAATTGCAGGCAGTGGTGCAGAACATAAATTAATTCAAGAACAGAAGGAGGAGGAGCGTAAAAACCAACAAACACAAATGCAAATTCTGGATACAGAGGACAGATCAAATCGTATACTCTCAGCATCTAAAGAATTGCTAAAAATTGTTGAGGAACACCCGCATGTTGTTGGTTTCACGGGTTCTATAGAGTCATTCATACCTGGTTTTAAGGCAAAAGATTTTGGGCATATGCTCGATTCATTGAAGGCAAGTATCGGGCTTGATGCCTTGAGAAAAGCAAAAGCATTTTCACCAAATGGCGCATCTGGCTTTGGGAATTTGTCTAATATGGAATTGCAAGCATTGCAAAACTCTGTAGCGGCGTTGTATCAAGATCTTTCTGCAGAGCAAATGAAGAAATCTTTAAAAACAGTTATTGACACTTTCAATAAATCCAATGCAGCAACGCGCGCAATTCTTTTTGGTGGTGCAGAAGCAACAAACGAGCTCGTTCGAGCCGCCTATGGGCAAGATGCTTATAAGGGAAATCATGCACAGTCAAATGATCCACTAGAAAAACAGATAGAAGCATTACCGGAAGGTGTATTGTTTATTGATAGTGACGGGCGCATTAAGGAGAAACAAACCAATGGCTGAAGTAATTCCTCCTCTTATTAATCGTAAAAACACAAGAGTCATTGGGCATATAAGTGACTATACACCAGAACAACTTCAAGAGCTTTTCGCGAAGAATAAGGAAAGGCTGAGGGGTTCTTTTGCAGAAAATAATGCGATCACAGCAGAAAATGATCCACATCCAAGTGCAGCGGGTGCTTTTGGATGGGGTGCTCTTCATGGGTTAACCATGGGGTATGATGATGAATTAGCTGGAATATTAGAAGCAGGTCCTATTGCTTATTGGATGGGAGATAAAGAGGCAGTTAAAAAATATAATGAAGTAACAAAGCGATGGCGTGATTATCAAAGAGCGGCGAACCGAGATCATTTTTATTTATCTCTTGCTGGGAATTTAACGGGTGCTGCGGCACCCATAATTGCTTCTGCGCTCTTTCCTCCTGCGGGAGGGGCTGCTGCTGCTGCGGCGGCTCGTGCGGCAATTGGGGCTGATGTTGTCTTGGGAGGTAGAGCTGGTGTTGCAGGAGCACAAATAACCAGTAAAGCTTTAGCAGCAGGAGAAAGGGCGGTGCAATCTGCTTTAGCAGAGGGTGCGGAACGGGCAGCGGCAAAAGCTGCAGGTGAAGCAGCAATGAAAGCAGTAGCAAGTAAAGAGGCGGCAAAATTTAGCTTGGGGCGTGCAGCAAAAGCTGGAGCCATTTATGGTGGAATAGCAGGCAGTGGTGAGGGGGAAGGGCTTGCAGATACTCTAGTGTCTGCTGGGTTAGGTGCAGGGTTAGGTGCTGCAACGCCATTTGTTGCCAGTGGTGTATCAAAAGCAACATCTTTTGCGACAAGATCACTTAAAAAAACGCCTGCTATTGTGAAAAAAACACCTGAGGCTCTCAAAAACACAGTTGGAAAATTGTTTGGTAAAACTGAACCAATAACACAAGGTATAGAAAAAGAGGCATTTCAGATAAGCGATAGAGCGCTTAGGGATGTAAGCCAAACTTTAGGGGATGAAGGTGTTGATAAGCTTGAAAGGGCATTAAAACAGCGTGGTCCTGATTCAATGATTATTGATCTTCATGATGGTCTTGCTACGAGAGTTTTTAAGGCGGCAAAAAAAGATCACGATACCTATTCACTCATAAGTAATCGTTTGAATGAAAGACAATATGCCAGTGATAAGCGAGTAAGTGATGCCTTGACAGAGGTGTTGGGTCCAAAGGTCGATACGCTCAATTTAAAAGAAGAAATTATTAAGCAAGCACAGAAAAAGGCTGAACCATTTTATGAGAGGGCAAAAGCTTCTCCCATTTCAAATGCTGTTCGTGAAGATTTATCGCGCTTGCAAGAAACCCCCGCATTCCAAAAAGCATACAAAAAAGCAATTGCACAAATGCCAAATGAAGCGGATGCAACAGTTATAGGGAGCAATGGATATCCAAAGCTGAATATGCGAATTTTACATAAGATGAAAGAGGTTTTGGATGATCAAATTAATTCTGCACGTATCAAAGGAAAATGGGGATATGCTCGAGATTTGACTGATTTCAAACAACGCATTCTGGACATTTTGGATACGTCATCTCCAGATTATGCGAAGGCACGGAAAATTTATTATGACGAGCGTACTATCGGTGATGCCCTCGAGCAAGGAGAGCAAGCACTGAAGAAGAGCGTTAATCTTGATACAATCAACAGCCAACTTTCAGATTTGGGGTTAATGGAAAAAGAGGCTTTTCAAAAAGGTGTACGGTCACAAATAGAAACTGCGGCAGGCAATGCACAGAATTTTGAACACAGTCTTTTGAGTTTGTTTGACACAAAAAATGGTCAAGAAAAATTGCAGCGTATTTTTGGTGAGGATAAAGCTAAGCAACTTATGAAAGTGTTGCGACCAGAAGTGGAAAGAACAAAGCTTTTTGCACGATTGCCAAACCATATAGGTGAAGTGGAAGAGAGGGGGGCACAACAGACTATGGGTATAGGAAAGATTGCTTTCATCAAGGCAGTTGTAAAAAATTTCTTAGAGAAATTTGGACGCAAATTCTCAAGCGTCCATAAAGATACTGAGAGAGATATTGCAGCGCTTATAACAGCGCGGGAAAAAGGAGACTTTGGGTTAGCAAGAGAAAAAGCCGTTGAATTAATTAAGAAGTTTCATGAAGCAGAAAAGAAACGCTTAATAACCAAAGAAGACCACACAAAATTCTTCAATTTTATTGGCATTCTTTTGAATAGCAGTGCTGATAGAACGGTTATAAACTAATGATCAATTTTCATCCCAATGTAAAGCGTGCTATCTCACAGGCAGCACAAAAATATGGTTTGCCAGAAAGCTTTCTTGAACGTGTTGCTATGATAGAAAGTAATGGTAATCCAAATGCAAGAAATAAGAACAGCAGTGCGGGAGGGCTGTATCAATTTCTCGATTCAACAGCAAAACACTATCAACTCAATAACAAGTTTGATCCCTTTCAAGCAACCGATGCTATGGCACGGTTAACGAAGGATAATACACGTTATTTAGCCACAGCATTAGGCAGAGAGCCATCAGAGGCAGAGCTTTACCTCGCACACCAACAAGGACCAGCAGGGGCAGTAAAGCTTATCAAAAATCCACATATCCCAGCAAGCCAGCTTTTAGGTCGACAGGCAGTCACACTCAACGGTGGCAACATGGAAGCTACAGCAGGGGATTTCATGAATCATATTTATGGGCTTTACAATAAAACGGGAGATGCTTTGAAGAGAACGATACAGCAAAACCAAAGCAATGGACAAGCGGCACCAAACGATGTGGGTCCTTTGCGTGGGGTTGAGAGGCTTCAAAAGACACTTCAAGGTAATCAGGTGGGGCAAGGTGATCAAGGGGGCAACCAATTGATGGCATATGACACGCCATTTCCAAACAGAATGATGGCACCTGAAAGCAGAGACAATTTAACAGGACAGGTTATGGAAACCACACCATTACAAGCACAAGGTATTGATGCAGGTGCTCTTAAAAAGGGCTTTTCCGGCTTGCTTCATTTAATGAGAGAGAATGGAGAACGACAAAAACAGCAGGCACAGATGGTACAGCAACAAATGTTGCAGCAACCAGTCATGGCGGGTTTCTCACAATCGACTGGGCGCCCGACAGATTTAACACCTCTCATTGATCCCTCTAGGCGGCAATCTGTTGGTTCCTATGGGCGGCAAAAAGAAGAGCAATTGCGCCAAGAGCTATTAAGAAGAACGGGGGCTTATCATGTCTGATATTTATGACTGGTCACTCACAGCTGATCAAAATGCCAATTCCGATAGTATCATTAATTGGGCAGAAGGGCAGCCGCCTAGTTCTGTTAATGATAGTGCGCGGGTCATGATGCAGCGTATACGTGAATATCTTGCCGATAATGGTGGTTCTCTTGACTCAAAGTTTATTGTGAATGCAAAGGAACAAACAACATCAATTACGTTGACGACGGTTTCGCCAATAGCGAAATATAAAAACGATATCATTATCCGTTTTAAGGCGCGTGGTATGAATATTGGCACGACAACAATAAACATGAATAGTATGGGAGCAAAGCCACTCTATAAAGCTACCAATACGGGGATAGTGCCATTGATAGGCGGTGAGTTACAAAAAGGGGGTATTTATGAAATTGTCTATAATGATGGCGCATCAACAAAAGATCTTGATGGCTGGTATCTTTTAAATCCTACCCCCATTCCACCACCAAAGGTCGAAACCTTTCCTTGCGGGTTTATTGCGACCTTTGCTATGCAAGAAGTGCCAAACGGTTGGCTTTTATGTGATGGTGCTACATATGAACGCAAAGATTATCCGCAATTATTCAAGGCGATAGGGGATAAATGGGGAAAAGACAGCGATACAACCTTTAAAGTTCCAGATTTTAGAGGAGTGTTTTTGCGCGGCTTTGACAATGGTCGTGGTTTAGACAGAAGTAGAAAATTTGCCGATATACAGCAAGATAGCCTTAAATCGCATACACATGCTTGTAGTGTTGAATCGGCGGGGCAGCACGCACATGAGTTTCAGTATGCTGGAGTTGGATGGAGCGCCAATGATATTGGCAGAAGGAACCCCAGTTATCACTATCAAACCCTTACAGGGATAACACAACCTGCTGGAGTGCATACGCATAAGGTAACACTTTCTTCAACGGGCGAGGCAGAAACGCGCCCTGTTAATACTACGGTTGTTTATGCCATAAAATCATAAGGTTTTCAGATGATCAATAATCCGTCTGCTATTGATGATATTGCGGACGCGGAGCAAATCCGCGTCCTTTTTTATGCAAGCAATAGAATGGTTCATGCGCCATTGAATAAGGTGCTTGATCTCGTCAAAAGCGACATACATCATGATCTTTTAAGCGCTTTGGCAGAGTATCAAGAAGCGACAGATCAACGCATAGAGACCATGCAAAAACTTATTGATGAATTACAGTCTCTCATCCCCAAAAATCTCAAAAACAGACTTACTAAGGAATGAACCGCGATGCCATTACCCTATCATACGCATATCTTTAAGCTTGAACCAGCAACAAAGAAAGAAGTCAAAGAAGGTGTTTCAGATAGTAAGGCTCTTGCACCTGTTTCAGTGGGGAGTGCAGCAGCTTATGAGGTAGAATATTTTGCAACTGCTGCTCAAGGGAAAAAGGCTGATGATGCTGTTGCAAAGAGAGATATTGGAGCTCTTGCTTACAAAGATAAGGTCACAATCCACGATATTGAAGCAAGTGGTGAAGCTCATGAAAATACGATTTTATCAGGCGCTGGCTGGGTAAAAATATCGCCTTTAGGGATTGGCGATATGAAGGCTGCGACATATGACCCCGACAATGTGGGGGCAAATGCATTTTCTATGGAAAATATGAGTGAGGGTCCTACAAAAAAGATTTTGACAACAGAGGAAAGATCAAAGCTACGATGGTTAAGCCCTAGCCAACCAACAATAGAAAAGTGGCATAAGGGAATTGAAGGCGTTTATTATCCCATATCTCCGGCAGATCTCAAAAATACCATTAGCTATTTCGTAGCATCAAAGTCTTTTGGTATGTCAAAATCAGTTTATGATCCAGATACAATAGAAAAAGATGCCTTTGATATGGATAATATGAAAGAGGGAAATAAGCATCTTATCTTAACGTCTCAAGAACGTACACAGATTGCTAAAATTGATAAAGTTGAAGACGATGTAAAACAAGGGCTTCATGTTGCAAGTGAAGCAAAAACGATTGCGACCACTGCACAAACAGCAGCCAATAAAGCGCAAGATACAGCACGCAATTTGCAGAAAAAAGTTGATCTCATTCAACCTCTTGCCAAAAAAGACTGGATTGATGGCACAAAGACAGTGGATGCACTTATCTCACCAGCCAAACTGATGGCTTCAATTAAAGCAAATAGTAGCAATAGCAGCGGTGCTGGTAACGGCAATAATGGTGGCGGGGTTAGAAAACCTGTTGAAATTCTGATGACAGAAAGCGGAGATATTCCATTGCCTGATGGTATTACTGCTGAGACCGATATCGAAGTATGGGCTTGGGGCGGTGGAGGTGGTGGTGTTAAAGATGGCGGCGGCGGCGGCGGTCAATGCGTGCATCTTAAAATGAAAGGTTCTGATTTAGATAAATTAAAAACAGCTTACATTGGTCGTGGTGGTAAAGGCAATGACAGTAATGTTTTGTGCAATGGTGGTAGAACAATGATCAAAGGACTTGTTACTGCAGAAGGAGGATATTCCGTCTCCATGATTTTTGTTAACTTTGGAGGGAAAGGCGGTGATGGAGGAGGAAACAGAGGGGGCACCAGTGGTGAGAGCTTTATTTTTTCTGGTGGTAATGGTGGCGGGAGTGGGGTCGACGGCAAGAGAGCAGGTACCGGAGGAAGTTCTTTTCTTGGCGGTGGCGGAGGAGGTGGTGGTCAATGCAAGGGTTCTATCATGGGGCAGGGTGGTGAGAGTTACAAAGGCGGTAACGGTGGTAGAGGTGGTAAAGAATGTGGCGGCGGCGGCGGCGGATATTTTGATGGGAAACACGGAGGCGACAAAATTGGCGGCGACGGCGGTGACGGAGCAGTACTCATAAAGGTATATTTATAAGGTGAATTGAACAATGGCACGGAAAATAAGTAAAGACTGTTTATATTGTTTAAAAAAGTGGGAAGGTTTGCGCTTGCAGGCTTATCAAGATGCTTCTGGCGTATGGACGATTGGTTATGGTCATACGAAAAAAGCCGGTAAACCAACAGTTATTGAGGGCATGGTGATTACGGAAAAAAAAGCCGAAACCATGCTTTTAGCAGATTTGCAGCAATATGAGAGGGCGGTAGAAAAAGCAGTTTGTGTGAATTTAAGCGATGAACAGTTCGGCGCTCTTGTTTCCTTTTGTTATAATGTGGGTATTGCAGCTTTCCAAAGCTCTACATTGCTTAAAAGGCTTAATCGGGGGGATTATGAAGCCGTTCCCTTCGAATTACAAAAATGGACCAAAGCGGGTGGAAAACGTTTACAAGGTCTCGTACACAGGCGTGTAGCAGAGGCAGGGCTATGGGCGAAAGGGGCTTATGTTTCTTCTAATTATCAAACAGTAGAAATGAATCAACCAACAGGTTTTCTCAAAGCAGAAGCATTGGCACCGATTATTGGTTCTTTCTCAGGGCTTGGTGGTTTTTTAGCGGGGAATGGTCCAGTTCAATGGGCTTTGGCAACCATTATGGTTTTAGCCGCATGTACTGGCATTTTCTTTATTGCTAAACGCTTTCAGGAGCACCGCCTATGATCTTATGGATGAAAAGAAACTTGATGCTAACAGGTGCGGCTTTAGCCGCTTTTTTTATTGCCTTAGCAAGAGCTTTTACCCTTGGAAAAAAGGTTGAACAGCAAAAGCAAACAGAAAGTGCTTTAAAGGCAGCAACAGCACGGCTTGAGGTAGAAAATGAAATTAACAAAAAAAGTGATGCTGATGTGCTTGCTGCTCTCTCTCACTGGTTGCGCGACAAATAAATATGCTTCTTCTTGTGTTGGTTGGTTACCTATTTATTTAAGCCGACAAGACCTGAACACCATTAGCTCAAACTTAGCAAGAGAGATCTTAAAGCATAATGAGCAAGGTGAACGCTTGTGTGGGTGGAAACATGGTTAGAAAAAAAACGACAAAACACACAAAGCTTACAGAAGCAGAAAAAGAAATGCTTCAAGAAATGATCATCACCTATCAAAGCGTGAAAATGATGTCACGCTTGATGAAATGGATAGCATTTTTTCTTTTTTTACTTATCCTTGATTTTGCACGCTTCATGGATGCGATAGATAATGTCATTGCACATTTAAAACAGTGGTTCACCAAAAATTAGAGCCTACAAAACTTTTCCTTTAAAGATATGACAAAACAAGATTTTACACAGACACTGTTTGCGTGGATGGGTGGAAAACATTATCTACGTAAGAAAATTATACCGATTTTAAATAGTATTGATCATGAAACCTATGTTGAACCGTTTTTAGGTTCAGGTGTCATTTTTCTAAACAAAAGACCAGCGAAATATTCCGTCATTAATGATTTGAATGGAGAGATCACGAATCTGTTTCAATGTGTTCAAAATGACTTTGATGATTTAGCCAAACGATTAGAGTGGTTTGTTTGTTCAAGACAGTTGTTTTTTGAACTTGCTGCTATTGACCCAGAGAGCCTCTCCAAAGTTGAAAGAGCAGCACGCTTTTTGTTTCTCCAACGTTGTGTGATGTATGGGAAAGAAGATTACTACTCTTTTAGCTTTGTAGGAAAAAAAACGGTAAGCTTTAATCCGGACAAACTTTTAGTAAGGATGAAACGTGTTAGGAAAAAACTGCTTAATACAGTTATTTTAAACATATCGTGGGAACGGGTTGTGAAGTTATTTGATGCGCCCGATAGTTTGTTTTATTTAGACCCACCTTATCTTATAAAGAAGAAATGCTATAGCTCTGGTAATTTTGTTGAAGATGATTTTGAGAGCATGGCAAAAGTTCTTAAAGGTATTCAAGGCAAATTTGTTTTGAGTCTGAATGATTGTGATGCTGTAAGAGAGATCTTTAAAGATTTTGATTTTTTAGAAGTAGAGACCCTTTGGACAGCAGGTACAGCAAAAAAAGCACCTCGAAAAGAAGTGCTGATTCGTAATAATTGAGGAAAGTTTGAAAAAGATTTGTTAGAATCAGCAGAAATATTTCTTCTCTAATAGGACTTTTTATATGCTTACATCATTTGGCAAAATTTTACGCAAACTTCGTATTGATCACTCTGAACGCCTTTTAGATATGGCTGAGAAATTAGATGTATCTGTATCATTTTTGTCTTCTGTTGAGATTGGCAAAAAATCTGTACCCGTTGGCATGGAAGAAAAGATCATTAAGCTCTACGCTTTAAATCAAGATATAGCTTTTCTTTTAAGAAAAGAGGCTGACTCTTGCCGTAAGAGTTTTACAATAAAACCTTCTGATTCATTTGGGCGTGAAGTTGTTGGCATGTTTGTTAGAACTTTAGAAAATTTTTCACAACAGGATTTGACAGAATTTAAAAAATTATTGGAAAAAGTTGGCAAAAAAAGATGTGCTCTGTAAAGGTATGTTGCAAAATCCTATTCCCGAACCTTTATTTATTTATCCCGCACCTTAAAAAACAGCTATAAAATCAATAAGTTATAGCACGATAAAAGTGCTGTGGCGGAGGGGGTGGGATTCGAACCCACGGTACAGTCTCCTGCACGCCGGTTTTCAAGACCGGTGCCTTAAACCGCTCGGCCACCCCTCCAAAACAAATACGTCTTTTTACAAAGTTCTTGCAAAAGGTCAATCATTTTAATGCGCATTCTAAAGCGTTTTTGTAAAATTATTTAAGTTTCAAGCAAAATAACTCCTCATAAGTCAATTCTTTGAGTGGGCTATCTTAATAATTTTATTTTTAAACATAATAATTCTTAATGAAGACAAATATGACTTTTATCATTTCGTTTTCCTGTTTAAAAGTTTTTTCATAAAGCAATATTTTTAAAATCTCTAAAAATCATTTATGTTGTGCGAAAAGAATATCTTATTCTTCTGATAGTTAAGAAAACATAAATTTGTGAGAATGACACATATTAATCATGATGAGTTTATATTGATTTTAAATAAGTATGATTTAATATGAAAACTCTTTAAAAGATTTTAATTTTTTAATAAAAATATGTAGATATCTACTACAGTTAAAAATTAACTTTAAGAAAACAGCTGATTTACTCTCATAAAGAAAAGCTGAAAAATTTAAGTAAGAATCATAGTAAAATTTTCATTGATTAACAGTAGTTTTTTTCATTTTTATATTAATTGAATAAAATTTTACGCAAGATTTGTATTGACAGTGTAAAACTTTTTCCAAGTACGACTAAAAATTAGATATATTTATAACGCTTTTTCTATAAAATTAAGTGGTAAGTTAATGTGAATAGAAAAAAGCTTATTGAGAGATACACCTAGATCAATAGGGAAAAGTCCTTTTATGAAATAATCAAAGATTCTACAATAATATTTTTAATTCTTTGAATGATATATAGATGTAAAAGAGATGGAAAGCGATTCTAAAAATGCTAATTGAAATAGGCAAAGAGCATAAATCTTAACATACAGACTTTCAAAGCCCACATCCTTACTTTTATTCTAGCGCCCTTAACGCTAAAAAAATGTATGAAAAACCAATAGCTTATTTTGGATAAAAAAGAGCATGGTGCCCCCAGAGAGACTCGAACTCCCGACCCCCTGATTACAAATCAGGTGCTCTACCAACTGAGCTATAAGGGCATAACCACGTAGGAGTTAGCACAAACTTACAAAAAGGAAAACAGAAAATTATCAATTTTTGTACATATTAAAAGAAAATTATATAACAAATAAAAAATAATCAGCTTATTTCTTTTTTAACGATGTTTACAGTAGCGTCGAAATATCCTTACTTATAGAATCTGATGATAGTCTATCGTTCTTGAATCAAAAGTCTGAAGAAGTCTGTTGCTGAGAAAGGTATTTTTCTAGCCAGTGAATATTATAATTACCGTTTGCAACATCTTGATTGTTAATGAGCTCACGAAAGAGAGGAAGTGTCGTTTTAATCCCATCCACGACAAACTCATCTAAAGCACGTCGTAAACGCATCATACATTCTAAACGGGTACGTCCATGAACAATCAGCTTTCCAATCATGCTATCATAATAAGGAGGAATTCGATAACCTGAATAAGCACCTGAATCAACACGAATTCCTAAACCTCCAGGGGTATGAAAATGTGTAATGGTTCCCGGTGACGGGGTAAAGGTAAGAGGATCTTCTGCATTAATACGGCATTCAATGGCGTGACCGAAGAAACAAACATCATCTTGTGTCACTGAAAGCTTGCAGCCTGATGCAATATGAATTTGTTCATGAACTAAATCTATACCTGTAATTTCTTCAGTTACAGGATGTTCGACTTGTAAACGCGTATTCATTTCAATGAAATAGAACTCACCATTTTCATAAAGAAATTCGACAGTACCAGCTCCACGGTATCCGAGTTGAGCACAGGCATTTGCAACAATACTACCAATTTTTTTTCTTTCAGTTTCATTAAGAGCAGGTGATGTAGCTTCTTCCCATACTTTTTGATGTCGTCGTTGAAGTGAACAATCACGTTCTCCTAAATGAATAGCATTTCCCGCACCATCACCTATAACTTGTATTTCAATATGACGAGGCTTTTCTAAATATTTCTCTATATAAACAGCGTCATCACCAAAGGCTGCTTTTGCTTCTGAACGCGTTGTTTTAAGAGCTATCGAAAATTCTTGTTCAGAATGAACGACTTTCATACCACGTCCACCACCACCGGCAGACGCTTTGATAATAACGGGATAACCAATTTCACGAGCAGTGCGTAAAGCATCTTCTTCTTCTGTGACAGCTCCATCTGAACCAGGAACGACAGGAATACCAAGTTTTTTGGCAGTTTTTTTGGCCTCAATTTTATCGCCCATGATTCGAATATGAGCAGCCGTTGGGCCGATGAATGTAATATCATGGGCTTCTAAAACATCTGCAAATTTTGCATTTTCAGAAAGAAAACCATAACCCGGATGAACGGCATCAGCTCCTGTAATTTCACAAGCAGCTATAATTTGCTGAATACTCAAATAAGAATCTCGAGCAGGAGGAGGGCCAATACAGACACTTTCGTCAGCAAGACGAACATGCATTGCATCTGCATCAGCAGTAGAGTGAACAGCTACGGTTTTTATACCAAGTTCTTTACATGCACGCAAAACGCGAAGAGCAATTTCTCCCCGATTAGCAATGAGGATTTTTCGAATCATAACTACCCCTCGCTTTATTCAACAATAATAAGTGGTTCACCAAACTCAACAGGTTGGCCATCTTCGACAAGAATAGTGGTTACTTTTCCTGAGCGTGGTGATGAAATTTGATTCATTGTTTTCATCGCTTCAATGATTAGTAACGTCTCTCCTTCAGAAACACTTTGCCCTATTTCTACAAATGGTTGAGCACCTGGAGAAGGGGCAAGATAAGCTGTGCCAACCATTGGAGAGGTTATGGTATTTTTTGATTTATCTTCTTGGAGAGGCTGTATGGGAGATTCGGTTGTTGGGACTTGAGAAGATGTTGCAGAAAAGCTAGGAGTGGCAACAGGGGAATAAATTACTTGTTCGGAAGAAGTTGAGTTATTTTGGCGTGAAACACAAATACGAAGTTCCCCTTGTTCAACTTCAATATTTGTTAAATTCGTATCATTCAAAATTTCAGCAAGATCGCGAATAATTTTTGTATCAATTGCGGTATATTTTTCCGAATCTATTTTTTTTGTTGCCATTTTAATTCTAACTCCTTGATCAATAAAGATCGCCATTATCTCATTTTATGACTGAACATCTCTAGATTAGGGATGATATCTTTTGAGGCTTTAAAGATTTTTATTTCCTTTAAGTCATTATACTTTGCAATTTTAAACTCGTCTCTGCTGTATGCAAAATTGCATTTATAAGCCTGTTATCAAAAAAGAGAAAGCATAAAATCACTTCATTTATAGTATTCTTCCTAAAATGGATCAGGTATAAAAAAGCTATTCACTGTATATTGTCTATCGCTTGCTTTAGCATATCCTGGCTGGCTGCACCGATGAGTATTTTATTACCGATAATGTAAGAAGGCGTTCCTGTAATATGAAGTGTAGAGGCAATTTGAATATTTTCTTTAAAGGTATTTTGCAGATTAGGATCTTTTATTGCATTACGGAGTTTTTTTTCATCTGCTCCTAATGAAACAGCTATTTTTATAGCTTTAGCTTCATTTACACGCCCCTGATGTATTAAAAGCGTTTTGTGAAACTGTGGATATTTTTCTGGAAATTGTTTTCGAAATGCATAGGCAACAGTATGGACGGCTATAGAATCAGGTCCTAAAATTGGCAAATCCTTGATAATGACTCGTAAATCTGGGTATTCTTTTATCAAGTTTTCTATATTCGAATAGGAATTTTTACAATGTTGACAGTTGTAATCAAAAAAATCAACAAGTACTTTTTTGCCATTTGGATTGCCTAAAACAGCGTCATGAGAAGAGTGGAAAATCTCCTTTTTTAACGAATGGATGACAGAGGTTTGTCTTTCGTTTTCGTATTCATTCTGCTTTTCTAGCTTGTCTTGAAGGATAAGCTGCATTTCAATCATAATTTCTGGATGATTAAGAAGATACTCTCTCACAATTTGTTGAATTTGATGAGAATCAATATGGGAGGTAACTTTTTCCTTAAGCTTAGATAAAAAGTTAGAATCTTCCAGAAGTTGTATTTTAAGATTTTCTAAGTTTAAATGATTTTCTGTTTTGGGATGTGATGTTGCATTTGATAAAGAAGGGAAAAAAAATAAAATACTTAATATAACAGAGGTTAAAATTTTTGAAACAAGTGTTACTTTTGGATTTTGAAGTTGATGAGTCATCTGTATCCCTTCATATTTTCTATCGTGTTATTTAAGTGAACTATATGAAAAGCGTTATCTCTGTGCAATAAAGCATTAGCTATAGTTGTTATTCACAAATGAGCAAAAACGTCAATTTTTCTCTAAAAAACTTTATATAATGCACATTTTTAAAGATTATGTTTTTTCGAAGATAAAAAAAATCTCTTTAATTTGTCAAATGTTGTTTTGATAAAAGGGTATCAAAAAGCTTTTTATGCGTATTTATTGTGGAAAAAAGCAGATTGATAATACAATGAAACGCACTCGTATTGATTTTTTAATGTTACTTTATTGAGTAGTGTGAAACAAAATTAAATCATGAAAAGTAAAATTATGAAAACCACAACGCATTATGAGCTGTTTATCATTGGAGGAGGGATAAACGGGTGTGGATTGGCAAGAGATGCAGCTGGACGCGGTTTTAAAGTAGGATTAGCTGAAATGAATGATCTTGCATCGGGAACATCGAGTGCATCAACAAAGCTTATTCATGGGGGGCTTCGTTATCTTGAACACTATGAGTTTAAACTTGTTCGTGAAGCATTAAAAGAACGGGAGATCATTTTACGTATGGCTCCACATATCGTGCGTCCTTTGCGTTTTCTTCTTCCTTATCATAAAGAGTTGCGTCCTGCTTGGATGTTGCGTTTTGGACTTTTTATTTATGATTATTTAGGGAAATGGAATCAGAAATTGTGGCGCAGTAAAACGATTAATTTTTCAAAAAAGTTTTGCTCTACACTAAAGAAAGAATATCAGAGAGGTTTTGAATATTCTGATGCCAGAGTCGATGATGCCCGTTTAGTCATTGCCAATGCGCGTGATGCAGAAAAATGCGGAGCAGATATAAAAGTACGGACAGAAGTTCTCTCTTTAAAAAAAGAAGAGAAAAAATGGCGTATCATTCTACAAGATAAGTTAAGTGGCAAAAAATATAGTGTCACAGCCTCTTATGTCGCAAATATGACAGGTCCGTGGATTGATCATGTTTTGACGAGCATATTAAACTGTAAAGAACATCCACCTGTACGGCTTGTTAGAGGTTCTCATATTTTGGTTCCAAAGCTTTATACGCATGATCGTGCTTATATTTTTCAAAACGGTGATGGACGTATTATATTTACTATTCCCTATCAAGAAGATTTTACTTTGCTTGGAACTACAGATTGTGATTATCAGGGAAATCCAGCCAATGTTCATATTACAGATGCAGAGATTAGTTATATTTGTGCAGCAGCCAGTGAATATTTCATACAACCAGTGTCGCCTAAAACGATTGTTTGGTCTTACTCTGGAGTTCGTCCACTCTATGATGATGGGGCTTCAAAAATGCAAGAAATTACGCGCGATTATGTTTTGAAAGAAATAGGAACAGGAAGTACACCAAAAATTCTCAATCTTTATGGTGGAAAAATTACAACTTATCGTAAATTAGCTGAAGATGCGATGAAATTTGTTGAAAAAGCGCTTGGTAAAAAGGGGGCATCATGGACGGCTAATGCAGTTCTTCCCGGCGGTGATTTTCCTTATAACCAATTAGATACAATCGAAAATAGGATTGCTTTTTTGACGCCAGATTTAGATGCTTTTACACATCGCAGGCTTGCACGCTCCTATGGTACAGAAGCATTGGTGATATTTGCTGATGGTAAGGCGAATAGAGGAAAAAATTTTGGACATGGACTTTATGAAATAGAAGTAAAATGGTTAATGGAAAAGGAATGGGCAAAAACATCTGAAGATGTGTTATGGCGTCGTTCAAAACTTGGCCTTTTCTTTAATGAGCAAGAGGTTGAGATTCTTTCTTCCTATATGCAAAGCCAAAAAGAAATTGAAAAACATTTATAGTCGTTTAAGTTTAGCAGGTTTTATCTGCAATATTGTAAAATATTTTTCTTCAGGAGATCTTAATACAATCCATAAACATTGAAAAATGCTGTTTGTCTATATTCTTAATTTAGTTTTTTGTAACAGCCATAAAATGGCAAAATTGGATGGAATATTTAGAATGAAATTTGTTTATCCTATGACGGAAAATTTAATAAATACCACCAAGAAAAACGCATTGAGAGAAAATAATTTATAATCGGATTTGTATGGAAGAAGAAATTTTTGTTTTTTATTGGAGAAAAAATAAAAGCACTTTCTATTGCGTTTGTTTTACAACGAATTGAAAAAGGCTAAAGAAAAATAAGCCTATCGTGGAAAATTGTGGAATGTTTTAGTTTATTATTTTAAACTCTCTGGTAAAATCCGTAAGGATGAGAAGTTAATGACATAAAAAACTTTAAAATGAGTTTTTTGTACATTACAGGTGAAGATCTTCTTTTTTCATGTTTATATACTTTAGCGTTACTCTATAAAAATTGTGGTTTAATATGCTTGATTATCGTCAACCTTTATATCAATTGAATAAAGGCGCTGTTGGTATATTCATAATGGTTTCAGAGAATAAAGCTTTCTGTAAACTAAAAGGTAAGTATTTTCCTCTGTATAAAGAGAGATACTGGGATATAAGAGCAGTGCCCTCATGATATTTTACAATGTTCCATCGCCTGTAAAATTTGCAGTAGCACCAATGTTGGACTGGACAGACCGACATTGCAGATTTTTTTATCGTCTTTTAACAAAAAAAGCACTCCTTTATACGGAAATGGTGGTAGCAGATGCCGTCATTCATGGTGTTCGCAAACAATTGTTGGCTTTTAGCCATAAGGAATGTCCAGTTGCATTACAATTAGGGGGAGAGGATCCGAAAAAATTAGCAGAGGCTGCACGGATTGCTGAAGATTTTGGTTATAATGAAATAAACCTCAATGTTGGTTGTCCATCAAATCGTGTTCAAGCAGGTGTATTTGGAGCTTGTTTGATGTTATATCCTGATACTGTGGCAAATGCTGTGGAAGCCATGAAAAAAGCAGTTACGATACCTGTAACGGTCAAATGTCGTCTTGGGGTTGACGAGCAGAATGAAGAATTAGCTTTAGATCTTTTAGCAGAGAAAGTTTGGAATGCAGGATGTGATGCCCTTTGGGTTCATGCGCGTAAAGCGTGGCTAAAAGGATTAAGTCCAAAAGAAAATCGCAATATTCCACCCCTTAATTATGAAAGAGTTTATAAATTAAAACGTAAATATCCTCATAAATTCATTGGGATAAATGGTGGAATTAAATCAATTGATGAGATAAAAGAACACTTGATTTTTTGTGATTCTGCCATGGTTGGGCGCCAAGTTTATCATGATCCAACTTTGTTAAAGCATATTGATTTTGAACTCTATGGTGAGTCGCAGAATAATTTGAGTGAGAGTGATCTTATTGAAATCATGTGTGATTATGCGGCTCAACATATTGTATCGGGAGGGCGTCTTTCTCATGTGACGCGTCATATGATTGGTTTATTTCATGGGCGGGGAGGGGCTCGTCGATGGAGACAAATATTATCTAATGAGGCGACAAAACCAAATGCAGATATCTATATTTTGAAAGAAGCTTTTTCTGCACTCATGGGATAAAAGCAAGACATTAACATGTGTAAAGCTCAGATCCTTTGTATTTTGATCATTTGGATTTTATAGTTTGGGGAAATTTATAACTTTTATTATGAATAAGGATATTAAAGTTTATATATTAAACGGCATGTTGATGACATCTATTAGACAGAAAAATAGGTTAAAGATATCCTGTAAAGCTCGTCATAACGTCTTGATG
This sequence comes from Bartonella sp. ML70XJBT, assembly GCF_028618425.1. Classification (NCBI taxonomy): domain Bacteria; kingdom Pseudomonadati; phylum Pseudomonadota; class Alphaproteobacteria; order Hyphomicrobiales; family Bartonellaceae; genus Bartonella; species Bartonella sp. ML70XJBT. The sequence goes on along the minus strand of NZ_JAQISX010000002.1, from coordinate 203,380 downwards.
CTATTTTGAATCTTGCATGTTTCTTATTGGGGTAGAAAATGGAATATAGAAGTCTTCGCTATAATATTTAATATTTTAAAAACACTATTTAAAAAAGCAATAAATTATTCATACCCTATCTATATGACGTGATTTTCATTAAACATTGTAGATTTTAAAAGGTATTCTCATGACAGCTCGTCCATTTGATGATTTTCGTACTTTACTTACAAATTTACCTGTTGCTGATGAGTTTTCGATAATTTTAGCTAAAAAACGGCAAGAAAACTTAACAAAAGCGCGAGGATCATTAGGAAAACTAGGAGATATTGCTGTTTGGTATGCGGGGTGGAGAGGCACAGAAAAACCTATCGTAACGCGGCCTTTGGTCGCTATTTTTTCTGGAAACCATGGTATCGTAGAAGAGAATGTTACGCCATATCCACAATCGATGACACAAAAGATGGTTCAAAATTTTGCATCTGGTGGTGCTGCTATCAACCAAATTTGTATAGCTTATGATCTTGGATTAAAAATTTTTGATTTAGCACTGAAATATCCAACAATAAATATTACAAAGGATGCCGCAATGGATGAGCGGAGTGCGGCTGCTACAATGGCATTTGGCATGGAATCCATTGCTGGTGGGACAGATCTTTTATGTATCGGTGAAATGGGGATTGGAAATACAACAATAGCTTCAGCTTTATGCTTTGCATTATTTGGGGGAGAAGTTGAAGAGTGGACAGGAAGTGGTATGGGATCGGAAGATGATTTTTATCAGCGTAAAATAGCAGCGATTAAGACAGCTGTCGCTTTGCATAAAGAACATTTCAACGATCCTTTTGAGATAATGCGTCGCTTGGGAGGGCGTGAAATTGCTGCTATGGTTGGTGCTATTTTAGCAGCAAGAATGGAAAAAATACCCGTTATTTTAGATGGTTTTGTGGCAACAGCTGCTGCTGCTATCCTTTATAAAATGCATCCAAGAGCTCTTGAACATACCCTTGTTGGACATGTTTCTTCTGAGGAAGCTCATCGTAAACTTTTAAAAAAAATTGGCAAAGAGCCACTTCTGGATTTGGGAATGTGCCTTGGTGAGGGGGCCGGAGCCGCTATGGCTGCTGGTATCGTCAAAGCTGCTGTTTTAACACATGCGCAAATGGCGGTTTTGGAGCAAGAAAGTTTGAATACTTAAAAAAATATGAGAAGGACATAAAAAAAACTTTTAAGTTTGTTCATTCGCCTTTTCATGTAATTTAATATAATTAAGTGGAAGTTCTGTTGTATATTTAATCTGTTCCATTGCAAAAGAAGATGAAACATCACGGATATCAATTTTAGAAATTAATTTTTTATAAAAAAGATCATAAGCTTCAATATCGGGAACGACAACACGCAATAAATAGTCAATATCCCCGCTCATTCGATAAAATTCAATGACTTCACGGAATTCTTGCACAATCTTTGAAAAGCGCTTAAACCATTCATGACTGTGGGTGTTTGTACGAATAGAAACAAAAACAGTAACGTGCGCATTTACTTTTTCTGGAGAAAGAACGGCAACGCGACGCTGAATAACACCTTCTTCTTCAAGTTTTTGAATTCTACGCCAGCAAGGAGTGGTCGAAAGCCCCACTTTTTTAGCAATATCAGCTACAGAAAGTGTCGCATTTTCTTGCAAAAGATGTAAAATTTTTCGGTCAAGACGATCCATATTTTTTCTCAATATTTTAATCTATAAAAATTTACGTACTAAATGACGCAAATATACAATAAGCTCATCATTAAACCATGGATTTTTCTGTAGCCAAGCAGTATTTCGCCATGATGGATGAGGTAAAGGCATAACATTATAGCCTCGAGGCTGAGAGATGGAAAGGATATTTCTCCAATCACGAACAGTTGCTGAAACGGTTTTATGTTTTAATTCTGTAATATGCCACTTTTGTGCATAACTGCCAATAGCAAGAACAAGCTTTATTTGAGGCATCGCTTGAAATATCTTCTCATGCCATATTTCTCTACATTCACGTCTTGGTGGCAAATCAGTTTTATTTTTGTCATAACCTGGAAAACAAAATCCCATAGGAACAAACGCAAAGAGAGATCTATTATAAAACTCTTCTTTTGTTACGTTAAGCCAATCACGTAATCTTTCACCAGAGCGATCATTAAAAGGAATAGATGTTTCATGAACACGCAATCCTGGGGCTTGTCCTGCGATTGCAATTAAAGCCGTATGGGATAAATAAACAACGGGATTTGGTTCATGAGGAAGAGGAGAGAAATAATATGGTTGTTGGATACAAACCCGACAGGAATAGATTTCTTTTTCAAGTTTGATAATTGGGCTACATTGTTTCATTAGTCAATAAAATTTAAAAATATTTTTTACTCTGTGCGAGGATGTGCTTTGCGCCATTCTTTGGGTCGTTGAAAACTTGATGCCCATATTCCTCTTTTTTTTCTTCTGGCTTCTTGCTCTTCTTTGGGGTAATCATAATAGCTTACAGCCCAACCATTCTGTACAAGTGCGGCATTGATATCGCTAACTTGTTGCGTTTGACATGTTGCAAGGATACGGCGATATTTATCTGTTTTATGCCAATGACATGTAACAGATTGGTTTTCTACCAATTGTTCTAAATATTTTTTTGCCTCAAGTCCACAAGGGTATCGTAGCTTTTCTTTTCCACAAAATTGATGAAGTTCAGGAGCATCAATGCCAACTAGCCGAATCTTAATGGAAGAAATCATGATGGAATCGCCATCAATGACAAGAGTCTTTCCTTCAATAGAATTTTTAGAAGAAAATTTTTCTTTTTGGCGCAACGTCTGAGTCGGCTTAAAATAAGTTGTCATCATGATAAGAATGCTAGCTGTGATAAAAATACTAAAACCGATAATTTGATTTAAGCTTCTTAGATTAAAATGGGAAAAGTTTTTTTTCATGAAATAAAGAAACTGCTACTATCATTATAACGCATTCTATTGAGCATTGCTTATCATTCTTTCAAAAACTTCATTCACATGACGAAAAAAGCATTCCGTTTTAATGATAAAATTTCGTTAGATATTACAAAAATAAAATATGCATTCAGTATAATATGTAAGCAACTTAAATAATAAATCAACTTAGCTAAATCCATATAGGCCAATACAAATTTAAAGTTATACAGATTTCAAAATAAAAACAACAAAAAACACTCCTCAAAAAATAACTTTGAAGAGTAATAATCTCGCATTTCTTTGGGAGTATAAAACCTATCAATAATGATTGGCTTATTTATTTAATTTTCGTTTCTTTAAATTCAACGTGTTTTTTTACAACTGGATCATATTTACGTTTGCTCATTTTATCTGTCATTGTACGGCTGTTTTTCTTTGTTACATAGAAAAAACCAGTATCTGCAGTTGATAAAAGCTTGATCTTAATGGTTGCTGCTTTAGCCATAATGCAAAAATCCTATTTATACTGAAAAAAATATCATCGCTGTTAGAACTTATTTCCAACATCATCAAATTTTCCGGCAACAGTACGGATGTTCTCAAAAAAGTCAAGAGCTGATTAGTTTTCTCATAAGTTGGGTAAATACCAAAATGACATATAAACCAAAAAAAACAGCCATGGCTATTAAAAAAACCAAAAAGATCAAAAATATCCATGGATTTTCCGATAAAAGTTGGTCCTATGAGCATACCAATTCCATAGCAAAAAGTAAAAGCAAAATTAGCAGCAGCAAGTTCTTGCCCCCTAAGACGTGCACCACCTAGATGTGCAAGACCAATTGTATAAAGGCTCGCTGATACACCACCTAGAATAAATAGATCAAACATCAGAATCCATAGATATTGAATAATCCATGGTACTATAAAAGTTTCCACAAAACCTAAGATAGCACAACCTATCAGCGGATAGCGCCTATCTTTGGCATAGTCGCTTAACATACTGATAGGAATTAAGAGAAAAATATTCCCGAGTGCAAGGGTTGCCATAAAGTGTGCTGCTTCATTTTCATTATAACCAATGGATAAACTAAAGGGGATTATAAGCGTTAATGTGCCCATTTGAATGGCCCATAAACAAGAGCCGCCATCATCGCGTTTGGAACCTGAAAAAGATAACGAAAAAATGGCGTATATTGATTTTTTTGAAATTCTGGACTTAATTTCCAAGCTGCAAGAATTGGTATAGTAGCAAGTATAATAAGGCTACAGCCAACAGCAAAAGGAATAAATCCTTGTGTTCCCACTTTTGCTAGCAGTGTTAGACCTATCACAAACCCTAATTCTAAGACAATAGCATAAATAGAAAGGATCAAACCGCGTTTTTTGGGAGGAGCATAACTGTCATAGTAAAATGCAATATAAACTTTAAAATAAACCAATCCCATATGAATTCAAAAAAAATAGAATCCTAAAAAACTTAGAGATCCTATCGCCTTCATAAGCAATATTGTTTGAGCGACGCCTAAACATAAAGCAATTCGAGATGTAAAAATAGCTGCAATAATTGTGGCGATTCCACCAACTGTTCCACTATAGCCGATCGTACTGTTGGAAAGCCCTTTCTCTGCCATAAGAAGAGAGACAAGTTGTGTTCCCATTGCTAATGCTGTTCCAACAATGCCAATGGTTGCAATAGCGGCAATAATTGCACGCAAGGGATTATTTTGAGAGTTTTTTTTCATGAGAATGGCTTAAGGTACTTTTGTAATGAAGAGGCAAGCTGAAATGAAAGAAAGATCAAACAAACCTTTGCAGATTCTCTCTCTTCATTGAGTATAAAAAAAACTCTGCAATACTTTTAATACAAAATAAAACATATGCTCTTAATATGTCAAAGAAAGCATATTGTATACAAAAATGATATAAATATTCAATATTATAGACAGTTTCTTAGTTTAAATCATTATGATATCATTTATTATTAACTATTAAAGAGTGAATGAAAAGCTTTATTATTTTTCAATAAAAATTTAAGAAATATTTTTTACTTTTAACTAATATTTTCTTCTTCCATAAAAATGGCGCTTTTGTTTTTTTAATTTGTTTTTATGGTAGGATATCGATGAAAATTTGATTGGACGGGGCTCTGTTAAAAGCTCGAAGCTTAAAGCACCAGCAAAAGGCTGTACGGTTATAAGTTTTACTTCTACAATATCACTAAGCTGATAGCCTTTATGGCTATGTTGTCCTATAAGAATATGTTGCGCTTCATCGAAATGATAATAATCATTTTTAAGTGTAGAAATATGGACAAAACCATCTGTATTGAGTTTATCAAGAGAAATAAAAAGCCCTGCTTTTGTGACTCCAGAAATACGGCCTGTAAAAATACGGCCAATTTTATTCGTTAAATAGTGCGCAACAAGCCGATCAATCGTTTCTCTTTCAGCAATCATTGCACGATGCTCGTATAAAGAAATTTGCGTAGCAATTTCTGCAAGGTTTTGTTCTTGTGTATCCGTTAATTGATCATTTCCTAGTTTGAGAGCTTTAATGAGTGCTCGATGAATAACAAGATCAGCATAACGGCGAATTGGTGATGTAAAATGTGTATAGTTCTGCAAATTCAAACCAAAATGTCCACTATTTTTAGGATTGTATTCTGCTTGTGATTGTGAACGCAATATAACTTGATTGACAAGTTCTTGTTGTTCCGTATGAGCAACCTTTTCTAAAATTCTATTAAGACGTGCTGATGTTAATTCAGCACTTTTTGAGAGGGATATTCCTAAACTTTGAAGGAAATTCCGCAATATTTCTTGTTTGGCAAGAGAGGGTTTGTCATGAATACGATAAATGAAGGACTGATGATGTTTTTTTAATGTTTCAGAAGCTGCAATGTTGGCTTGTATCATAAACTCTTCAATCAAACGATGGGCTTCTAAATGTTCTTCACTCACAACATCTTGGATGCATCCATTTTGATCAAGAATAATCTTTTTTTCTGCTATTTCTAGTTCTAGGGGCTGTCGACGATTTCGAGCGATTTTAAGACATGCATAAGCTTTCCATAAGGGGGGCAAAATATTCTCAAACAGGGAAGCATTTTTTTTATGGATATGTTCTTTTTTTGCCAATTGTACTTCTTGATAGGAGAGTTTGGCTTTTACACGCATCATAATACGATGAAAACTATGTTTTAGTTTATTACCATTTGCATCAAAAATCATACGAACGGCTAAAGCTGGTCTTTCTTTTCCTTCACGCAAAGAACATAAATCATGAGAAAGGCGTTCAGGTAGCATTGGTACAACGGTATCAGGAAAATAAACAGAATTTCCACGTTTTAATGCTTCTTTATCTAAAGCGCTTCCTGTTTTGATATAGTAAGAAACATCTGCAATAGCTACAATAATAATCCAACCACCATCATTTGTAGGATCCTTATCCTTGCTTGCATAGACTGCATCATCATGGTCTTTTGCATCTGGTGGATCAATCGTAATAAATGGTAATTGTCGCCAATCTTCACGATTATCCATATTAGCAGCTTTGATATGTTTAACTTCCTCAAGAACACTTTCAGGAAAAATATAAGGAATTCCTTTTGAAAGAAGAGCAATCATTGAGAGTGTTTTCTCACTCTTAATATGCCCTAAAACATTTTTTATTTGCGCACTTTTAAGTCCATAACCAGTATTTTTTTTTATTTCAACTTCAACGAGATCACCCGTTTCAACCTTCATTTCTGGAGATACTTCAATGAAGAGCTCATTGGTTTTGCGGTCTATAGGTTCAAGACGCCATTGATTATTTTCTAACTTTCGTACAACACCAAATGTGTTCTTTGGGGATATATCAATTTTACGAATAATTCGCCCCGTATAAGGGGAATTTTGAGAATTTTTATTTCGAAAAACTTTTACAAGAACATGATCTCCAACACCAATGCTCCCTCCTTTTATGTGACGAAAAGAGTGTATTTCAATATTAGGTTTTGGCGTATCTTCCCATTCAAAAGGTTGTGCAATAAACCCCCCATCTTTATCACGACCGCTAATTTTTACTAAAGTAACAGGGGGTAATTGTCCTTTGTTTATTACTCTTTTGCGCTGTTTAGATATAAGATTTTGATCCTTTAATGTGCATAATATATCTCTAAGCCAGATACGAGAATTGCTTTTTAAGTTAAAAGCTTTGGCGATTTCTCGTTTACTTAATCGGTTAGGGTTTTCATTGATAAAGGAAAGAATTTCTTCCCTATTGGGCAAATTTCCCCCCCTAACTGAGGAGAGGAATTTTACGTTTTTTTCACCTTTAGCCAAATTTTATGTCTCTTTTACTTTTGCTTTGGAAGAAGCTTTTTTTGATGTTGTCTTTTTACGCGATACTTTGGCCGATATAAGTTCTAATGCCTCTGAAAGGGTTACACTAATGGGATCTTTATCTTTTGGCAATGTTGCATTAACTTTACCCCAATTGACATAAGGACCATAACGTCCATTGCGCACAGTGACAGTTCCTCCTTCGGGGTGCTCTCCTAATGTTGCGAGTGCTGTAGATGTTGTTCTGCTTTGCTTGGTTTTATTTTCTTGTTGTTCTGCTAATACTGTAATAGCACGATTGATACCAATATCAAAAACTTCATCCGCATGAAGAAGGCGCGCAGATTTTCCATTATGACTAAGGTAGGGACCATAGCGTCCAATTGTCGCTGTGATCATTTTGCCTGTTTCAGGATGCGTTCCAATTTCACGGGGTAGGGAGAGTAAAGCCAAGGCTTTATCAAGAGTGATATTTTCCGCCTGCCATTCTTTTGGTAATCCCGCACGTTTGGCTTCTTTGCTTTCACCAAGTTGAATATAGGGACCAAAACGGCCATTGCGAAGAGAAATATCTTTTCCTGTTTGAGGATCAACACCAAGCATCACAGGTTCCTCATTGTGCACAGCTTTATTTTCTTCTTCTGTATCTGTCCCAAGTTGGCGTGTATATTTACATTCAGGATAGTTGGAACAGCCAACAAAAGCACCATAACGACCAAGCTTTAAAGATAATTGACCATTTTTACACAGAGGACAGGAACGCACATCACTTCCATCTTCGCGTTCAGGAAAGGCGAGAGGTGCTAATGTTACATTTAAAACATCAAGGACATTGGCGATACGAAGTTCTTGGATATTGCTAATAGATGCATTAAATCCATCCCAAAAATCACGCAATACGTCTTTCCAAGAAAGTTTGCCATCAGAGATAAGATCCAGCTTTTCTTCAAGATCTGCTGTGAAACCATATTCTACATAGCGATTAAAAAAATTTTCAAGAAAGGCTGTAACAATACGCCCCTTAGCATCAGGAATTAGCTTCCGCTTATCAATGACAATATATCCACGATCACACAATGTTGCCAATGTGGAGGCATAAGTTGAGGGGCGACCAATTCCCAATTCTTCAAGTTTTTTAATTAATGAGGCTTCAGAATAACGGGAAGGGGGCTCTGTGGTATGTTGTACAGATTCAACTTTTTCTTTCGTAAGTGCTTCACCTGTATTTACTTGTGGTAAACGTGTTGATTCATTTTCTTCATTATTTTCTTCGTCTCGTTGATCTGTATAGACGGAAATAAAGCCGTCAAAACGAACAATAGATCCTGTTGCGCGAAGATTTGCACGGTTGTCTCCTTGCTGGGCTTCAATTTCAACGGTTGTACGTTCAATTTCAGCAGAACGCATTTGGCTGGCAATAGCGCGCTTCCATATCAACTCATAGAGCTTTGCCTGATCACTGTCGAGAAAATTACGAACTTGGTTGGGGGACCTTTGAAAATCTGTTGGACGGATTGCTTCATGTGCTTCTTGTGCATTTTTTGCCTTTGTTGAATAAAAACGTGGTTTTTCAGGAACATAGTCATTTCCAAAAGATTCATGAATTACTTTTCTTGCTGTATCAATGGCTTCTGGCGCTATTTGCACACCATCGGTACGCATATAAGTAATAAGTCCCGCCATTTCACCGTTAATTTCAATTCCTTCATAAAGCTTTTGGGCAATTTGCATCGTGCGAGAAGCTGAAAAGCCTAATTTTGAAGAAGCCGCTTGTTGTAGTGTAGAGGTAGTAAAGGGAGGAAAAGGATTTCTTTTTGTAGGTTTTGCTTCAACACTGAGTGTATGATATTGGGCCTTCTCCAACATAAGGCGAATTTGATCTGCTTGTTCTTGAGATTGAATATCAAGTTTGCCAATCTTTTTTTGATTAAACATTGTCAATCTTGCTTGAAAATGATCATTTCTGATGGTTTTTAACTGTGTTGTAATGGACCAATAATCTTCTTTGATAAAATGTTCTATTTCTGCTTCACGGTCACAAATAATCCGCAAAGCAACCGACTGAACACGTCCAGCCGAGCGTGCACCAGGGAGTTTACGCCATAAAACAGGTGAAAGTGTAAAACCAACAAGATAATCGAGAGCACGACGTGCAAGATAGGCATCGACAAGTGATGTATCAATATCCCGCGGATTGTTCATAGCATCAAGCACAGACTTTTTCGTGATGGCATTGAAGACAACTCTTTTTATAGGTTTATCTTTTAAAACTTTTTTTTGATGAAGAACATCCAGAATATGCCATGAAATAGCTTCCCCTTCACGATCAGGGTCTGTTGCTAAGATAAGGCTATCGGCCTCTTTAACGGCTTTTGCTATTTCATTTAAACGTTTTTCAGCCACAGAATCTATATCCCATTTCATCGAAAAATCTTGATCCGGTAAAACGGAGCCATCTTTTGCAGGCAAATCACGAACATGTCCAAATGATGCGACAACTTTGTATTGAGACCCAAGATATTTATTAATTGTTTTTGCTTTTGCTGGAGATTCAACGATAACGATATTCATAATTTTACCCGAATATTGAAATAAAAACTTTTTTATAAACGCCTTTCACGTGAATAGCTAATGGCAATTGCTTAAGAACACATAAAAAAAATATTAGCCATATAAAAAACATGAATATTGTACAACTTGTGATTGTTATTATTAAAGCGCACCCTATATAGAATTACACGATTTATTTTTAACTGTTATTACAAAAGCGTACGGCGAATTACTAAAATACTAAGATGACATCTATTGAGAGGTGGAGGGGAAATGCTCAAGGATAGAGGATTATGTTTATAAATCATTTGAAAGTTATCCAATATATTACAGACATGTCAAAGCAAATGAATCAGATGGCGCGTCAGGCGCATAGTCCGCTTTTAGCATTGCTTTTGGATATGGTTGCCAAAGAAGGGCAAAGCATTATTAATAGTGCTGAGGCTCTTGGGGAAGATCAAGATTCGACAATGACACACAACCACCAGAGTGTCGAATAAGCTTTCCAGCAAGCTCGAGTTCTACCAATAAGAGGTAGAGAGTTGGGAGTGGAACACCTGCGTGGGTACTGAGTGTATCTATGTCGATTGGCGTTGTCGAAAGAGCAGAGAGAATTGCTGCGCGTGCTGCATCATCATCACCCATTAAAGAGGGATGAGAGTTTTTTTCGTCTACTGAATTACAATCCTCCTTTTCAAGTTGTAAAGAGGATGGTTCCTCAAAAAAATTGAGTTGGGAATTGGGAAGCGATGAAATTAATGGCGTAAGTGTTTCTATGATGTCAGAAGGATGTGTGGTGAGGAGAGCGCCGTCCTTTATGAGGTTGTTTGTACCAACAGACCTTGGATCAAGTGGAGAACCGGGAATAGCAAAAATCAACCGTCCCATTTCAGCTGCTTGACGTGCGGTAATTAAGGATCCTGAACGCAGGGCAGCCTCCACAACCAAGAGACCGAGTGAGAGAGCTGCAATAATACGATTTCTTCTTGGAAAATCGATAGCGCGCGGCTTCCAAGAGATGGGCATTTCGCTGATGATGGCTCCACCGTTGGCGATGATATCTTCATACAACTTTTTATTTTCAGGAGGATAGATATGATCAATTCCCCCAGCCATGACTGCAACAGTTCCTGTTTTTAAACTTGCTTGATGCGCAACGCTATCAATTCCACGAGCAAGCCCAGAAATTGTTACAAAGTCTTCTTCTCCGAGAAAATGCGCAAACTGAGCTGTAAGTTTTTTTCCAGCAGCTGAAGCATTTCGAGAGCCTATAATTCCAATCGAAGTTTTTTGAAAAATTGAAACATTACCTTTGATAGCAATAAGTGGCGGAGGAGCTTCTGTAACTTTCAGAAAAACTGGATAATCTGGTTCTCCCATACCAATAAACCGAATACCTAATCTTTCAGCTTCTTGTATTTCTTTTTCTGTATCTTCTAAGCTTGCTATTTTAATAGATGCAGAACCGCCTCCTTTTCTAATAAGTTCTGGCAGCGCTGCTAAAGCATTTTCTGCTGTTTTATAATGATCAATGAGATTGCGAAAACTAACAGCTCCAATATTTTCACTGCGCAATAACCGTAACCAGCTTAGACGTTGACGATCAGTAAGCAGGATTCCTTTATTTATCTCTGTTTTGCGTACCAATCTTACTTTCTTCCCCACTTAATAATCTACTGATATTTGCACAATGTTTTATGAACACAAATAGGCTCATCGCGATCAGCATACAACAGAAATAAAAATTGGAAAAATAAAAAACGAATATCGGCGTGACTGTAACAGCAATAAGCGCAGATAATGAAGAATAACGCATGAGAAGAAAAATTGCACTCCATACAATAATAAAAATAATTGCTGCGGGCCAATATACGCCTAAGCAGACCCCTAAATAGGTTGCAACACCTTTACCACCTTTAAATTTAAGCCATACGGGAAAAAGATGTCCTAAGAAAGCAAAAAAACCCGCTAGAGAAATAAGAACACTCTTATCGAGCGGATCATTAAAGAACTTTATAACGAAAATAACGATAGCTCCTTTCAACATATCACAAAGAAGTGTTAGAGCAGCAACTTTTTTATTTCCTGTTCGTAAAACATTTGTTGCTCCAATATTTCCGGAACCAATTGCTCTTATATCGCCAAGTTTGGCCAATCTCGTAAATAGAAGACCAAAAGGAATCGATCCGATGAGATAAGATACGAGGAAAATAAACCATGGAGTAGACTGAAAAAATATTTTTGCTTCATTCATTCAAGAATCTCATTACGTTTGTCGGTCAAGTTTAAAAACGGATTTCCCTTTTACAAAGGTTTGAAGTACACGTCCTTGAAAACGTGCATTTTCAAAAGGCGTATTTTTTGAACGTGAATAAAACTTCTCTGTTGAAACAACCCATGGTTCTTCAAGATCAACCACAATAAGGTCCGCATAAGCACCTTTTTTGAGTGTTCCTGCATCGAGTCCAAAGAGCTTTGCAGGCGTTGTTGACAAAAGCTCAGCTATTCGGAGAAGAGATAGGCTCTCATCATGATAAAGACGCAAAGCTGCACTCAATAAGGTCTCCATACCAATAGCACCAGCTGCTGCATCATTGAAGGGTAAATGTTTTGTGGCGATACCTTGAGGATCATGGGAAGAGACAATGATATCTATCGTCCTATCTCTTATTGCTTCAATCAGTGCTATCCGGTCTTCTTCTGTACGCAATGGGGGTATAAGATGGAAAGAAGTTTGATATTGACCAATATCATTTTCGTTGAGAGATAAATGATTAATCGATACACCGGCTGAAATTTTTTCACTGCGCTGCTTGCTTAAGCGAAGAGCATCAGCAGAGAGCGCTGTTGATATCTGGGCGGCATGATAGCGGGTTTGCGTTAATGTCGCTAAGCGCAGATCCCTTTCAAGTGGGATAACTTCTGCTTCACGGGGGATTCCAGAAAGCCCTAGCCAACTGGCGAGCAACCCTTCATTCATGACACCTTTTCCTGTAAGATCCTTATCTTGCGTTTCATGTATCAAGGGAACATCAAAATCGCGTGCATAAGTCATTGCACGTCGCATAACAGATGAATTTTGAAGTGTTTTTTTTCCTTCACTAAAAGCAACAGCTCCTGCATCTTTGAGCAAACCAAATTCGGTTATTTCTTCTCCGTTGAAACCTTGTGTGATTGCCGCAACAGGATAAATATTGACCGATGACATTTCCCCTGCTGTGCGCTTAATGAATTGAACGAGGACAACATTATCAATAACTGGGTGCGTGTCGGGCATCATAAGAAAGGAAGTAATACCACCTGCTGCGGCTGCTTGACTTGCAGATGCAATTGTTTCACAATTTTCATTTCCTGGTTCTCCAACAAAAACACGTGCATCAACAAGTCCAGGGAGAATTGCTTTGTTTTGTGCATTAATAATTTCTGCGTCTGTAGGCATTCCCTGATTCAAAGCTTCTTTCCCAGCGGCTATAATCCGTCCATTTTCAACAATAACTGTACCAATTTCATCGATTGTACGTGAAGGATCAATAATACGAGCATTTTGAAAAACAATTGGTTTTATCATTTTTTTTCTCCATTGATCTTCAAGCGTGAATCTAATAAAGCTTCCATGACGGCCATACGCACTGCAATTCCCATTTCTACTTGTGTATGAATCATACTTTGTGGTCCATCGGCTATATCGGATGCAATCTCCACACCACGGTTTATGGGACCAGGATGCAAAATAATGCAATCATCTTTAGCATAAGCCAAATTTTCTTTATGTAAGCCAAAATAATGAAAATACTCACGTATAGAGGGAATAAAAGAGCCTGCCATACGTTCATGTTGTAAGCGTAACATCATGATAACGTCAGCATCTTTAAGACCTTCTTTCATACTGTTAAAAACCTCAACGCTCATATCGGCAATCCCTGTGGGTAAGAGTGTGGAAGGTGCAATAACACGAACTCGGGCCCCCAAAGCATTAAGACTGAGGATATTAGAACGCGCGACACGCGAGTGCAAGATATCTCCACAAATGGCAACCGTTAATCCTTCAATACGACCTTTTGCTCTTTTAATGGTGAGAGCATCTAATAAAGCTTGGGTTGGGTGTTCATGAGAACCATCACCGGCATTAATGACACAACAATCAACTTTTTGTGCTAATAGAGCTGCTGCTCCCGCACTGCTATGGCGAAAAACCAGTATATCTGGCTTCATCGCATTAAGTGTTGCAGCCGTATCAAGTAACGTTTCCCCTTTTTTTACAGATGAGTTGTCGATCGCTACACTCATCACGTCTGCTCCCAACCGTTTGCCTGCTAATTCAAAAGAAGATTGTGTTCGCGTAGAAGCTTCAAAAAAGAGATTAATTTGAGTCCGCCCATACAAAATAGATTTTATTTTATCAACTTTGTTAGAAAGAATAATGTTTGCTTCTGCACGATCAAGCAATGTATTAAGATCTTGTACACTCAGATCTTTAATAGCTAAAAGATGTTTATGAGGGAAAAGTGGAAAAAAATTATCTTGAATCATAGCATTCTTCTTTATCTCTCTTTAAAACGGATTTAACAAGCATTTGTTTGAATATGATAAATGTTTCTTAACTCTAAAAAGACAAATAGTCTATGATATGAATGATTTGAATATAGGAATAGACTTATGAGTGCTGTCTCTGCGCAAAATGCTCGTCGAAAAAATACATTTCTTAGCGATACGCTTATGTTTCGTATAGCCTCTACTTTACCTAAGTTTTTACTAGCAAGCTTTGAAGAAATAGGGGATTTTACTGCGAGTCGAGAGGCATGGAAGCTTTCTTGCTTAGCGAATCATTATAAGCCTTTGTTGTATTATAACGATGAATGGGGGCAACAGGTAGAAAAATTAGAAATACATTCTTCCTATAAAGATCTTCAAAAATATTCTAGACAAGCAGGGTTGGTCACTTCACTTTGGGAAAATACTTCTTCAGAAAATGGGGTACGCTATCAAGCACGTGCGATTCGTTTGGCTTTATCTGCTGGTTTAGAAACAGGGCATTTGAATGAAGTTATTATAACGAGTGCAGCGATTGCTGTTTTAATTAGTGATAGTGACATCTTTAAAAAATGGCAAAATGTCCTTTTGTCACGCCAATATGATTCCTCATCAAAGCCTATTGATCATAAAAAATCTGCTTCTCTAACGTGTGCTTTTGATGACATTGAACAATACGCTTTCAATTTTCCAAGTGTTAAGAAAATTTCTTTTGATGAAAATATGGAACGTGATCTGTATCGTTTAAATGTTGTAAAAACTAATGTTATTAATCCTACAGCTGATGGATATCTTGTTAGTGCAGATTTAAATGGTCATTTAAGTTGCTTTTTTGTTCCACGTATACAGGAAAATGGTGCATTAAATGGACTGATATCGATTCGTCATTTAATTCAGCGTTCTGGAGAACATTTAACCCCAGAGGGAGTTGTTGATTTTCAAGGCAGTTATGGCTGGCTTTTGGGAAATGCTGGAGAAGGGCTTAAAGTTATTAAAGATATCGAGACGATGATGCGTTTTGATCAATCTGTCATATCGGCAGGTGTTTTGCGTGCTGCTCTTCAATTTGGTATAGATTTTTTCCGCAAAAAAACACCAAATCAGCCTTTACCACCACTAACAGAACGTATTTTTGCAGATATTGCATTAGATATTGCTGCTTCACAAGCATTGGTTTTGCGTTTAGCGCGAGCCTTTGACAATGCAGCAAATGACCGTTCTGAAGCCGCTTTCGCTCGCATTATGACACCTATTATTGCTTATCACGTCAGTCAATTGGTTGTGCCTATTATTGGTGAAATTATTGCACAACTTGGTATTGAAAGCTTTATAGAGAACAATCCATTATCACAAATGTTGCATAATGGACCTGCGCGAATTGTGAGAAATAGTTCGGCTAATCAATTGGTAAAGGATGCCATTCTTATTGCTGAAAAAGCGCCGAGTTTGTTTCAGAAATTGTTAGAAAAAATTGCTCTTGATATTGGCCCAGCAGGACCACGTACCATTGAAATTATTAAGTCTGCCAGTGATATGGCCGCGGCAAATGAAGGAGCAGGAAGATTTTTTGTTGAACAAGTAGCTTATGCAGCAGCTGCTGCATCATTATGTTTTACGGATATAGAACACGTTGCAAATGCCTATATGGAAAGCCGCCTTGGTGGACAATGGAGATCTTCTTATGGGATGCTTATTGCGCGCTATAATGCAGGGCATTTGCTCAATGTTCTCTATCCTTCCATATGATGAAAGTTTTGAATTCTATTGAGAGCACCTTGTAATATAAAAGCAGCAGCTGCCGAATCAATTCTGTTTGCTCTTTTAGTACGTGATACATTCATTTCTAAAAGAGAACGTTCTGCGGCAATGGTTGATAAGCGTTCATCCCAAAAAACAAATGGAATTTCTGTATGTGCTTTCATATTACTTACAAAAGCCTTAGTTGCTTGAACACGAGAGCCACTGCTTCCATTCATGTTAAGAGGTAAGCCAATGATAACAACGCCTACATTTTCATGATCAAAAATTTTAATCAGTGTGCGAGCATCTTCTGTGAATTTTTTTCGCTGAAGTACAGGACGGGGATTTGAAACAATTAGCCCCATATCAGAAATCGCAATTCCAATCGTTTTTGTCCCTAAATCCAAGCCTGCTATTGTTTGTCCAGGCAAAAGATGTGTCATAACTTCATTGATATTAATAACAGCCATAAGAATTATAATACGTTTTTTAATGTTTCAGATCTATAATTATATTCTTTATTTATGTTATCTAATATTCTTGCGCTTGCAAGTGCAGCCTTGTATAGCCAGAATAAAGATTAACAAATAAAAGAAAACAGAAAGGCGTAAAGAGTATGTCTGTTGATCAAGAAACCGTTAAGCGGGTTGCACGTTTAGCGCGGATTGCCATCCACGATAATGAGATAGAACCTATGACAAAAAAATTCAATGTTGTTTTAGGTTTTGTAGAGCAATTGAATGAAGTTGATGTCAGTGAAGTTGAACCATTAACATCTCTGATACCGATGACTCTACGAATGCGCGAAGATCATGTTACAGATGGCAATAAAGTAGCGGATATTATCGCCAATGCCCCTGTTACAGAAGAAAATTTTTTTCTTGTCTCAAAAATTGTTGAGTAACTTTTTATATTTTTGAAATTTGAGAACCAATATGACTGATTTAACAACTCTCACAATTGCACAAGCTCGTGATGCTCTCATAAAGAAAAAGCTCAAAGCAACGGAACTAACAGAAGCCTATTTAAAAGCTATAGAATTGGCTAATCCTACTTTGAATGCTTATGTAACAATAACAGCAGAACAAGCAAGAAAAATGGCTGCTGAATCAGAGGATCGCTTGGCGAAAGGAGAGGGGCGGCTTTTAGAAGGGATTCCCTTAGGAGTTAAAGATCTTTTTGCAACCCGTGGTGTTCATACTCAAGCTTGTTCAAATATCCTTGATGGTTTTAAACCGCGTTATGAATCAACCGTTACGGCTAATTTATGGCAAGATGGTGCCGTAATGCTAGGAAAACTTAATATGGATGAGTTTGCTATGGGGTCCTCTAATGAGACATCATATTATGGTCCCGTTATTAATCCATGGAGAAAAAAAGGCTCGAATGAAAAACTCGTTCCTGGTGGTTCTTCGGGGGGATCGTCTGCCGCTGTTGCCGCACAAATTTGTGCGGGTGCAACAGCAACAGATACAGGTGGCTCAATACGTCAACCAGCAGCTTTTACGGGGACTGTAGGAATAAAGCCAACTTATGGACGTTGTTCACGATGGGGTGTTGTCGCGTTTGCTTCATCCCTTGATCAAGCTGGACCTATTGCTAGAGATGTTCGTGACTGTGCTATCTTACTCAGATCAATGGCCTCTTTTGATGAAAAAGATTCTACTTCTGTGAATTTACCAGTTCCTGATTATGAAAGTTATCTTGGTCAATCAATTAAAGGAATGAAAATTGGTATTCCAAAAGAATATTATCTGGATGGAATGTCTTCTGAAATTATTAAACTTTGGCAAAATGGAATAAATTGGTTAAAAGATGCAGGCGCTGAAATACACGATATTTCTTTACCCCATACAAAATATGCTCTACCTTCTTATTATATTATAGCTCCTGCAGAAGCCTCTTCTAATTTAGCGCGTTATGATGGTGTCCGTTTCGGTTTGCGTGTACCTGGAAAAGATATCATTGAAATGTATGAAAAGACACGTTCTGTTGGTTTTGGTGATGAAGTCAAGCGGCGTATTTTGATAGGGACTTATGTTCTTTCATCAGGCTATTATGATGCCTGTTATCTAAGAGCTCAAAAAGTAAGAACACTTGTAAAACGTGATTTTGATCAATGTTTTGATTCAGGCATTGATGCTATTCTTACACCAGCAACACCAACACCTGCCTTTGGTATTGCTGATGAAAAAATAAAAAATGATGCTGTCGCAATGTATCTTAATGATATTTTTACTGTGCCGGTTAATATGGCTGGTTTACCAGGAATTTCTGTTCCTGCTGGTTTGTCATCAAATGCTTTACCCTTGGGATTGCAATTGATTGGTAAACCTTTTGCTGAAGAGGTCATTTTTCAAATGGCACATATTATTGAACAAGCTGCAGGAACATTTTGTGCAGAAAAATGGTGGATATAATCATCAAACTGAAAAGCATTTCTCATCAGTTATGAGAAATGCTTTCTTAAAAGTGAGTAGGGGTGGACTCTATTTCCTTAATTTTTTGTCTTTATCCACCAAGATAGGCTTCTTTAACGCGCGGATCAGAAAGCATAGCTTTTCCTTCACCGTGAAATAAAATATGCCCTACCTCTAAAATATAAGCATAATCAGCTATAGAAAGTGCAGCAAATGCGTTTTGTTCAATAAGAAGAACAGTTTTTCCCATATCATTAATTTTCCGGATAATCGAAAAAATCTCCCGGACAAGAAGGGGGGCTAATCCCAATGAGGGCTCATCTAATATAACCATATCAGGATTGCTCATGAGTGCGCGCCCTACAGCAACCATTTGTTGTTCTCCACCTGACATTGTTCCTCCCAACTGTTTTGATCTTTCACGTAGACGCGGGAAAAGATCAAATATCCATTCAATATCACGAGAAATTCCCTGTTTATCATGACGGATATAAGCACCCAGATGGAGATTTTCTAAAACAGTGAAATGGGGCATAATACGTCGCCCTTCAGGGCTTAGAGCAATCCCTAATCGCAAAATCTCTTCTGGTGATTTTTTAATAATTGATTCACCATTATAGGTAATTTCTCCATAAACAGAGCGATTAAGTCCTGTAATAGAGCGTACAATACTGCTTTTTCCTGCACCATTCGCTCCAATTAAAGTAACAATACTTCCTTTTTTTATGGACATGGAAAGATTTTGGACAGCTTTAATGGCGCCATAATGAACGTGAAGATTTTTTATTTTAAGAATATCCATAAACATCTCCGCCAAGATAAGCTTCAATAACTTTTGGGTCATTACGAATTTCATTTGGTGTGCCATTGGCAATGCAACAGCCATATTCCATAACCAAAATATGTTGGCAGAGCCCCATAACCACTTTCATATCGTGCTCAATAAGAAGAATTGTAAGATCAAAGTCCTTTTGCACTTTTGCTATGAATTTTCTAAGATCTTCACTTTCTTGCGGATTCATGCCAGCAACAGGTTCATCAAGAAGAAGCAATTTAGGCCTTGTGGCTAACGCACGTGCGATTTCTAAACGCCGTTGTACACCATAAGGTAAAGCTGTTGCCAATTGATTGGCAAGATGATCAAGTTGTAGCCGTTCAAGAAGTTCCATGGAATTTTTATAAACTTCTCTTTTTTCTCTCATTGCTTTTGAAAAAAAGAGAGCCGAATAAAACCAAGGATATTTTTGACGGACATGAGCGCCTACCATAACGTTCTGTAAAACCGTCAACCCTGAGAAAAGACGAATATTTTGAAATGTTCGGGCAATATGACGCCTGCAGACAATATAAGGAGGTTCTCCAGAAATTTTTTGCTCATCAAAAAGAATGGTACCACTTGTAGGGGCATAAAACCCAGAAATCATATTGAAAACTGTTGTTTTTCCGGCACCATTGGGACCAATTAATCCTGTTATGCTTCCTCGTTTAATGGCCATGTTAACGTTATTGACAGCAATTAATCCACCAAAACGCATTACAATATCATTGAGTGAAAGAAGAATGTCGTTCATAGCTTTCCCTCAGTATTAGAAAACTTTTTGCGTACCAAAAAGCTATAAATTCCATTCCATGAGAATTCACGTTGTCCCATCAACCCTTTTCTCCAAAATAAAATAATTACCAGCAATAAAAGAGAGAAAACAACCATGCGAAGTCCTGGTGTTTCTGGAATATGTATAAAGCCTAAGTCAAATGGACTTTCAATAATACGAAGCCATTCAAGCATGACGGTAATAATAATGCTGCCAATAACGCTTCCTGTAATTGAGCCAAGACCACCAGCAACGACAATCATCAAAATATTAAAAGTGAGCAAAAAATTAAACATTTTCGGATCAATGGTTGAAATAAGAGCAGCCATTAATGCGCCACCTACACCTGCAAAAAACGCTCCAACAGTAAAAGAAAAACTACGGTAGAAAAAAGCATTAATTCCCATAGTTTTCGCAGCAATTTCATCATCACGAATAGCCCGTAATACATTACCCGTATTGCTTCGCAGTAAGAGAGCAATAAAGAGAATTGTAAATGTTAACCAACCATAGTTCCACCATAATGTTGCATTTTGAGGTATTCCTTTGATTCCCAAAGAACCATTTGTGAGAGATGTCGCATTCGTAATGACAATGCGGATAATTTCTGCAAAACCCAATGTTGCAATTCCGAGATAATCGCCACCAAGACGTAATATTGGCAAAGCAATTAATAAACCGATAATTGCTGCACACAAACCACTGATAACAACAGCAACAAAAAAAGGGAATTGCAGATGAGATAATGGTTCAGCTATGGGGTCAAGAATCCACATCATCTCTTTTTGTTCAGGGGAAAGAAGTAAAATTGCACAGACATAAGAACCAATAGCCATAAAGCCAGCATGTCCAAGGGAAAACATACCTGTAAAGCCATAAATCAAATTAAGTGAAATTGCCAAGATTGCATTAATAGCAATTAGATTGATGATACGAAGTGTATAATCATTAAAATGGTTATCCGCATAGAATAAAAAACCTATAAGAACGAAAATACTCATACATGATAAAAAGGTTGTCGCTGACTTTACCATTAGATTTTCTCCTGACTTTTTTTACCCATTAATCCCGTGGGCAATACCAATAAAATCAGAATCAATAAAATGAAAGCGAAGGCATCACGATATCCAGATAGCGCGGGAAAAAATGCGATAATCATAATTTCAATAAACCCTAATAATAATCCTCCCAACATTGCTCCTGGTATTGAACCAATACCTCCGATAACAGCAGCGATAAAGGCTTTAAGACCAGGAAGAACGCCCATATAAGGCTGAATTTGAGGATAACGTAAAGACCACATAATACCGGCTATAGCAGCAAGTGCTGAGCCTATCCCAAATGTAAATGCAATGACTTTATTGACAGAAACCCCCATCAAACGTGTCGTTTCAATATCATGAGAGATTGCACGCATAGCAAGACCAGGCTTTGTTTTATGGATAACCCATAACAGTAAAACAATAAGAATCAATGACACAATGGGAACAATCAATGACATGGGAGCAATTCTAATGATACCTTCTGCTTCTGATCCTAGGTGCCATAAAAATGGTGTTACCAGAAAATCTGGTTGTTTTACACCTTTGGGAACACCACTAAAGAGTACAGTAGCAAGATTTTCAATAAAAAAAGAAACACCAATTGCACCGATAAGAGCCGAAATACGCGGCGCATGACGTAGAGGTTTATAAGCGAGTTGATCAACAATAATCCCCACTGCACTTGTAATAAAAATGGAAAAACAAAGAGCTAAAAACCAGATTGGGGTAAAATCTTGTGGAGAAATTTTTAAATAATAAACAACCCCTAACGTAAAAATTAAAAAAACAGCAATCCAATAAAATGAAGGACGCCTTCTAAAACCTATAAATACTGAATAATAGATAAGAGTAGCGAGGAACAAAAGAAGAAGTGCGGCCCACGCAGGCATAAAGCTAATTGTGGAAAAGAAAACAAAATAGGCTCCCAGCATAAAGATATCACCGTGAGCAAAGTTAATCAGTCTCAATATACCGTAAATCATGGTGTACCCAATAGCGATAAGCCCATAAAGAGACCCCAATGCCAGTGCATTAAAAAAATACTGGATGAACATTTCAGTGCTCATCTCTCATCCTTCCACATTCGTTAATTTACATAGGATAATAAGATTTTTTAAACTTTTGGTTGAGAAAAATATTCTCAACCAATTTTTGCATTTCAATTTTAATACGTACAATTCTTAAATTAAAAAGCAGGTTTAACTTCTTCTAAATAAACACGTTTTCCATCCTGTATTTTAATGATACCAATAGGAATTCTAGGGTTATGATTTTCATCCATCGACATATCACCAAAAGGCGTTTGAAAATCTTTTAACTTGCTTAGCGCAATCGTAATTTTCTCACGATCAGCGCTGCCAGCATTTTCAATGGCCTTCATAAACATCATATAACTCGTGTATCCCAAAACTGAATTGATATTGGGCTCTTTATCAGGATAAGCTTTTTTCCATTCCTCTGTAAACTTTTGCGCAGCGGCTGACATATTTGGCATATCCTCACTATAGGGGAGTGTCGTATGTAAGAAACCTTCTGCCGCACTTCCTGCAATGGTAATGGTTTCTGGATTATCCATGGCATCTCCACCCATAATTTGAAACTTCGCTCCTAATTCACGCGCTTGTTTCATGATGATGGCACCTTCAGAAAAGTAAGATGGAATGAACAAAATATCAGGTTTTTTTGCAATAATCTGTGTGAGAACAGCTGAAAAATCCTGATCTCCAGAATTATAATTTAAGTTTGAGATAACTTCACCACCTAATTTTTTGAAAGCTCGCGTAAAATAACTTGCAAGCCCAATGGCATAATCACTTGAAATATCTTTGAGGATAGCGGCTTTTTTTGCCCGTAAAACTTGGCTTATATAAGTTGCAATGCCGATTCCTTGATAGGAATCAATAAAACAAGCGCGAAAGTAATATTTTTTACCCTGTGTAACAAGGGGACTCGTTGAAGAAGTTGCTATGGTCGGAGTCTTTGCTTTTTCAGATATTTCACCACCTGCTAGTGAGAGTGAAGAACCATAGCTACCAATGATTCCACTTACCTTTTCACTTGCTGTTAAACGCATAACAGCATTTGCCGCTTCAACTTTATCAGATTTATTATCAATAATAACAAGCTCCACTTTGCGTCCCAAAATTTCTGGGACTTGTTTATGGGCTAATTCGATCCCTCGAATTTCAAGCTGACCTCCAAAGGCATTTTGACCACTTAATGGAAGATAAACACCAATTTTGATAGGTTCACTCGCATAAACATTCGCTGTAAATGCCATAAAAGTGGCGATTGTCGTAAGGATTTTCTTCAATTGCATTGCGCATTTTCCTTAATTGAATTGTTGTTCTTGACCTTATATTGAACTTCTTCATCACGCAAGTTACACATTAATGAAAATATCATTATGTGAAAAACTTTTATATGAGCTTTTTTGTTTGGTCCCTTTTTTAGGATATGTAAAGCTTACAATCAAATAGTTTTATAAATATTTTTTATAAATTTCATGTTGATATTAACGTGTAAGAGATACGACAATATGGGGAAATCTTATCTTGGGGCTTGCGTGTTGATACAAGAGCAATGTTTACTTAAACCTAGAGAATCAATATTGTACAATTTATAAGCTACAGGATCACGTTATTATGACGAGTAAGGATGCATTAAAAGATTGTTCCCTATCTGAGGAGAGTATAGGTACTTGTGGGGAGATTATCGAAATCAGTGGTGTCATTAAGTGGTTTGATGGTAGTAAGGGCTATGGATTTATTGTACCTGATTTGCCTCATTTCCCTGATATATTATTGCATGTTACAGTCATGCGAAGGGATGGTTTCCAAACAGCTTTGGAGGGCGCTAAAGTTATTTGCGCTGTGGAAAAAACTGAGCGAGGGTTAAAATGCGTTCAAGTGAAATCCATCGATTGTTCTTCAGCAGTTCATCCATCAGAAGTTCCTGCCCGTACTCATGTTGTTGTTACTCCAGAAAGTGGTCTAGAGCGTGCAATTGTTAAGTGGTTTAATCGTGACAAAGGTTTTGGTTTTCTTAGCCGTGGGCAGGGGACAGAAGATATTTTTATTCATATGGAAACGTTGCGCCGTTTTGGTTTAGCAGAGCTTCGTTCAGGGCAAGTTGTTCTTGTCCGATTTGGTAAAGGGGAAAAAGGTTTGATGACAGCAGAAATTTATCCAGATATAGGATTTCCTTTTGCAACAACACATTAAATCGCTACTCATTGAATTTTACGAATGAAGTCATTACATTTTTGTATTTTTAAAAGGGTGTTATTGTATAAATAGCTATAGAGGGTCTTTGTTATGGCTCTTGTGAGTTTATAAACTAAGTAAGAAAAATGCGTGTACTTATTGAAAAAAATAAGGAAAGCAAGAGAACAACTCTCTAGTTTTTTGGCTTTTAAACTCTGATATTTTTTATTTTAGAAACAAAGTATAAATTTTTTTGTGGTAGAGACAAGAGTGTTACAGCCTTTTAAAAAAGGATATATTGTTTTATGGGCGATGCTTTTTATGTTAGAAATGCGCGTTGTTGTCGCGAAGGAGCCCATAGAGATTCCTGTCCATTCGGTTCTTTTAGAAATACACACAAGCCAAGGTATAGTTTCTTATAAGGTAGAGATTGCTTTTACTCCCTCTCAAGCAGCAGCAGGTTTAATGTATCGGACTGATTTTCCACGCGATCGTGCAATGCTTTTTAAGCAGAAGAAAAATTATCAATCGGGAGGTGAACAAAAGCTTTTTATGTGGATGAAAAATACACCATTGCCCTTAGATATGATTTTTTTAAACTCTAAAGGGGTTATTGTATCGATTATTGAAAACACTTCTCCATTTTCAAAAAAAATCATTTCTTCAGGCGTTCCGGCAGCTTTTGCACTTGAGATTAATGCTGGTGAGGTTTCTGAAAAACAGATACAAAAAGGGCAACATATTATTCATCCTGTTATTTGTGGAAAGTGTAATAAACAATGACAGCTGAGGACGTTCGTTTTTTTGAATATGATGGTTTGCGCTTTGCTTATCGAGAAGAAGGGCAAGGTGCACCTATTTTGTTGATTCATGGTTTTGGATCTTCTGCTCGGGTGAATTGGTATGCAACGGGTTGGTTTCGTATTCTCACTGAAGCGGGATATCGTGTTATTGCTCTTGATAATCGAGGGCATGGAGATTCAGTTAAAAGTTATGATCCTAGCTTTTATACACCTCAAGCTATGGCTGGCGATGCGGTCAAACTCTTACAGCATTTAGAATTATCTAAAGCCCATGTTATGGGGTATTCTATGGGAGCTCGTATTAGTGCTTTTATGGCTCTTTTATATCCAACATATGTGAACAGCGTTATTTTTGGTGGTTTAGGTATTGGTATGGTAACGGGTGCAGGAAATTGGGAACCTGTTGCTGAGGCTCTTTTAGCGGAAGATCCCTCTACCATTACCAATACGCGTGGTTTAATGTTCCGTAAATTTGCTGATCAAACGAAAAGTGATAGACGTGCTCTGGCTGCTTGTATTATCACATCAAAACAGGAGTTAACGGCGTCTGAAATTTATAAAATTGAACAACCCGCACTTGTTGCCGTTGGTTCATTAGATGAGATTGGCGGTGCTGCAGAGCCATTAGCAGCTTTGTTGCCTTGTGGTGAAGCTTTATCAATTCCTGATCGAGATCATATGCTTGCTGTAGGTGATAAAGTTTATAAAAAAGGTGTTATCAATTTTCTTTCTCGTTATCCTATAAAATAAAAATTTTGATAGGTCTTAGCATTTACAAAAATACCCAATATTTTCGTGTATAAACTCAAAAGCTTGTTTAAAAACTTCTCCATTTTGACATAAGTTTTTTTCACTTATTTTGTATATTTTTTAAAATATGTAATTCTTTTAAAGCTAGATAACTATATTTAAAATTTGTTGAACAGAATTGTTTTTGAGTGACGTAATAATATTTTTTGCTAAAAAATCTAAGTTTAAATAAAAATTATTATTACTTTATTTTTTATAAAAGGGACAAAATTATAAATCGTTGATTAATTTTTCTTCTAAATATGTATTCATAAATACAGATGCTAAAACTGGAGATAAAGTAAAATTATTTAAAATATACAGTTTTCTGCCATTTTTTTATCTATACGAGTATATTTAATAATGATAGACTCCTTTTATAAAAGTTCTTTATGAATATATAAAGAAAAAGTTGTAAATATATGTAATATTAAGCCAATATTCAGATTAAGCTTTTTTACTGGCTTTACAGAATCAGATAAGTGTCTTATCCGCGCAACACGCGGTTATTTAAATTGTTTCAAAAAACAGGAGAGCATAGTGAATGCTGATGAAATAAAAAAACTTGATAATTATTTAAAAAATACATTCCAAAACTCAGCATTGCAAGTCAGAGCACGGCCTAAAAAGGATGATTCTTGTGAGGTCTATATGGGGGATGAGTTTTTAGGCGTTATCTATCGAGATGAAGATGAAGATGAGCTATCCTATAATTTTTCAATGGCTATATTAGATATTGATTTAGAAAATTGATTGGCTATTCATCCTTGAATGAAGTTTTTTCCCCATAAAGGTTTATATGAGTTTTAATGCTTTAAAGCTTGTATGGTTGTGGCGTGCAATAATAAGGTGATCATGAACCGTAATACCTAATGCATTTGCCGCGTCTTTTAATCTGTATGTCATTGTTATATCTGCATCAGAAGGGGTAGAATCACCAGAAGGGTGATTGTGGACTAAGATAAGTCCTGATGCGGATAACTCTAAAGCTCGAAAAATAACTTCACGAGGATAAACAGGGGTATGATCAATGGTTCCAGTTTGTTGTACTTCATCGGCAAGTAAGCCGTTTTTCTTATCGAGAAATAAAATGCGAAATTGTTCACGTGTTTCGTGAGCCATAACAGCTTTACAATATGCTAATACTTTATCCCATGATGAAAAAATATCGCGTTTGAACAACTCTGCACGAGCAAGACGTCCAGCAACATCTGAAATAATTTTTAAATCAATTGCCGTTGCGGGACCACATCCTTGAACCTCTTGAAGTCGATGAATATCAGCTCCTAACACATCAGCTAATGAACCAAAATGTGCTATCAAATTTTTAGCTATAGGCTTTGTGTTTGCCCGAGGTATTGTGCGAAAAAGCAATAATTCAAGATATTCATAATCTTCAAGTGCATTTCCTTTTGACTTTAAATAACGTTTTCGAAGACGCTCACGATGTCCTTGATAATGTTTATCAAGCTGTATGTTTCTCTTAAGTTCTTTACTTTTTCTTTCTGATACTGGGGTGGGTGGAGAATTTGATGTTAATGCAAAGTGAGTACTTTGAATATTTTCCTTTTGATTTATTTTTTTAACCATAACATCTCTACAGTGGATTAGATCTGCGAATTTGGAATATAAAAGATATTTTTAGGCGATTGTGTAAATATTTCATACCCTTCATTTGTGACACCAATTGTATGCTCATATTGTGCTGTCAAAGAGCGATCACGAGTAACAGCAGTCCAACCGTCAGATAAAATTTTAACTTGTGGCTTACCAAGATTAATCATAGGCTCAATTGTAAAGATCATCCCTTGTTTTAATTCGATTCCTTCTCCAGGATTTCCATAATGAAGAATATTGGGGGTATCATGAAACAGTTGACCGATACCATGTCCGCAAAAATCTCTCACAATTGAGCACCGTTCAGATTCTGCATACTGTTGAATGGCAGCACCAATATCCCCTGTCGTTGCTCCAGGTTTAACGACAGCAATGCCCCTCATAAGACTTTCATAGGTTATTTGTAAAAGGCGTTCTGCAGCACGTCTAATTTTTCCAACAGGATACATCCGGCTTGAATCACCATGCCAACCATCAAGAATAAAGGTCACATCAACATTCACAATATCGCCTTCTTGCAAGGGTCTTTTATTAGGAATACCATGACAGACAACGTGATTGATAGATGTGCAGCATGAATGATTGTATCCATGATAATTTAGGTCAGCAGGAAGAGCTCCTTTTTGGGCACCAAAAGTAAATACAAAATCATCAATTTCTTGCGTAGTGACACCAGGTTTAATAAGATCCGTAAGTGCATCAAGACATTCTGCAGCAATACGACCAACTTCACGCATTTTAGCGAAAGCATAGTCATCGAAAATGCGAATTTTCCCGTTAAATTTTAAAGGGGCTTTATTATATTCAATATATTCAATCATTGTTTTTTCTGTTTTCTATTTTTACTCTCTCAATCGGAAAAATACCTTCTACACTTAACTGACATTTTACAGCATAACATTCTACCCCCGATTTTAATGCTAAATCAAATTTACGTCCATAGAGTGGATCAAGGTCATGACAGATGGTAAAAGCTGCACAATCTTCTCGTTGAATAATATAAAGCATAGCAGCTCGTTTTCCTTGTTGTACGACCTGTATGAGCTCATCAAGGTGATGGGCTCCTCGTTTTGTTACGCTGTCTGGAAATTCTGCTAATCCTTTTTTACGAATAAAATGGACATTTTTGACTTCTAGGTAACAATCAGGAAGAATGTCATCCCGTAAAAGAAAATCAATGCGCGATTGTGTTCCATAGCGTTGCTCTTTTAAAATTGTTTTATATCCACTTAATTCAGGTATCAATCCGTTTTGAATTGCTTCTAATGCAAGTTTATTAGGTAAAGCGGTATTAATACCAACTAAAGTATTATCAGATTCGACAATTTCTAATTGATAGGCATATTTTCTCTTGGTATTTTTATGATATGAAAGCCAAATATTGGCGTTGGAAGCTGTCAATCCAAGCATTGATCCTGTGTTTGGTACCGACACAGTGAAGATGTGTTGGTCATCCTGTTTAACATCTGCAAGGAAACGTTTATAACGACGGATAAGCTTTGCAGGAAAAAGTTTGGGAATAAAGTACATATTTCTTTTTTAGGATTTATAATTTCATAATTCAACTGAGATTATGATTTGTAAGAGCTATTCCCATTTAAAAAATAAAATTGATGTAAAAAACGCCATGATATCTTATATAAATTGTTATAAACTTCATCGTTCACTTTAATGGCTTTTAAAATTTTTATGAGAGAAATCTATACTCTTTGAATGGAAGGATAACATTGCCTATAATTTATTATTAAGCAACATTAGAGTACTGTGAAGAAGGTTACGTTAAAAAAATAGTGGAGAGAGAAATCGTTAAATGAAACTAGGTAAGGTTGATGGCTGGAACGAATAAGAATCGTGAAAATTTAACAAATGGACCCATTATTATTTTAGTTGAACCGCAGCTTCCAGAAAATATTGGCATGGTCGCAAGGGCAATGGCAAATTTTGGGCTTTCTAAGCTTCGGCTCGTCAAACCTCGAGAAACATTTCCAAATGAAAAAGCTAGAGCTGCAGCAAGTAAAGCTGATCATGTCATTAACAACACCGTGATTTTTGACACATTGCGTGATTCAATTGCAGATTTACATTATGTTTTTGCGACAACAGCCCGTGAAAGATGCGGATTTAAAACTGTAAAAAGTGCTGTCGAAGCAGCAAATGTACTCCGTCAGCGTGAGAATATCGGACATAAAACAGGTATTGTCTTTGGAAGAGAGAGATGGGGACTAGAAAATAATGAAATTAGCCTTGTGGATGAAATCATCACTTTTCCAGTTAATCCTGCTTTTGCGTCACTTAATATTGCACAAGCGGTTCTTTTGATGTCTTATGAATGGATGAAAGCAGGTCTAGAACATGTGAGCGATACGGCATTTCATGCAGTAAAGATGGAGCCTGCAAATAAAGCAGCCTTTCATGGTTTTTTATCTCAATTGGAAGAGGCTTTGGATATCCGTGGGTATTTTAGGCCCCGAGAACGAAAAGAGGTTATGCTTACAAATTTACGCTCTGTTTTTACGCGTGCTAACTTTAGTGAATCTGAGGTTCGCTTATTGCGAGGCGTTATATCTTCATTGGATCATTTTTCTCCACAATATCCACGGGGGAGTAGAGCCCCTAACGAGCGTGATCGTCAAAAAATTAAAAACAAGTGTGAAAACTAATGGATGTACGACCTGTTCTTTTTTTTGATAGTGGTATTGGTGGTTTAACAGTGTTGAGGGAAGCGCGCATTTTTATTCCTGAAATACAATTTATTTATGTAGCTGATGACGCAGGGTTTCCTTATGGTAATTGGGAAGAAAATGTTCTTAAAGAACGCATTTTAAAGATTTTTACAAATCTTTTAGCACGCTATAATCCCGCCTTATGTGTAATTGCTTGCAACACTGTTTCTACATTGATGATGGCAGATCTACGACAGAATTTCCCTCATGTTCTTTTTGTGGGAACGGTTCCTGCAATTAAATCAGCTGCTGAGCAAACGAAATCTGGTTTTATTTCCGTATTAGCGACTCCTGGAACGGTTAAACGTGCCTATACAAATGAATTAATTAACTCTTTTGCTGGACAGTGTCATGTTAAGCTTGTAGGAAGTGAAAAGCTTGCTGGATTTGCTGAAGATTATTTACGGGGAAAATCTATCAATTTAGAAGTGTTAAGAAAAGAAATCTTGCCATGTTTTGTGGAAAAAAATGGCAAATATACTGATGTTATTGTTTTAGCCTGCACGCATTATCCTTTTTTGATTAACTTCTTTCGTGAACAAGCTCTATGGTCCGTTGACTGGATTGATCCAGCAAAAGCGATCGCCAAACATATCAGGTCATTATTGCCCTTGTCGAAAAAAATACATCAGCACCCCGTAAAGAAATATCAAGATTTTGCATTGCTGACATCGAAAAATATCACTTCTTCAACGGAGAATTTGTTAAAAGGATTTGGCTTAAAACTGATGAAAAGAGTTGACTTTGGGATACGGGATCAATAAAGATACTCCAGCTTTTTCTTTCAAGAAAATAGCTGTCATTGACGTGTCCCGTGGATAGCTTTGCATAATTGGTATGTTAAGCTATTCTGTCAGTCTTTTATGTTTAAAGGCAGAGGAGGGCGCGTTTCCTTGGGATCTTCAGATCTCGTGTTTTATTTTAAAGGAAATGCGATGAGTAAACGCGAAACAACAAAATATAAAATTGATCGACGTATGGGAGAAAATATTTGGGGTCGTCCAAAATCTCCTGTCAATCGTCGTGATTATGGTCCAGGTCAGCATGGGCAGCGCCGTAAAGGAAAACTTTCTGACTATGGGGTGCAATTGCGCGCTAAACAGAAGTTGAAGGGGTTTTATGGCGATATTTCAGAAAAGCAATTTCATAAAACTTATGTGGAAGCTGCTCGTCGTCGAGGTGATACAGGTGAAAATCTTATCGGTCTTTTAGAATCGCGTTTGGATGCTGTTGTCTATCGTGCAAAATTTGTGCCTACGATTTTTGCTTCTCGCCAATTTATTAATCATGGTCATGTGAATGTAAATGGGCGACGTACAAATATTCAATCGTATCGTTGTAAGCCAGGTGATGTTATTGAGGTTCGGGAAAAATCAAAACAACTTGTGTTGGTTTTAGAATCAGTACAGTTAGCGGAACGTGATGTTCCCGATTATATTGAAGCAGATCATAAACATATGAAAGCGATCTTTACACGTATTCCTGCCTTTGCAGATGTTCCTTATGCTGTGCAAATGGAACCTAATTTGGTCGTTGAATTTTATTCTCGATAATTTTTTATGAGAAAAGTTGTTTCTCTTCTATTATTATAACTTCAAACTGTTGTGTTGTTTTTATAATCTTTGAAGTTAGAAAGTATTTTCAAATGGTTCTATATTAAGTTTATTACACTATTCTAGTGTTATAAGCTTATATAGTTCCATTTCTTTTTTTCGTATCTGTTTTTATAAAGTTAAAAAACTTAAATGTAAGCTTGCTTTATATTTATTTCTATCTTTGCAATATGAGCTATTACTTGTGCAGGATATGGTCTTATGAATGATGTTTCCGTTGAATATCAGGCAATAGAAGAAAACGAAGAGGATGATCTTTTGGCAAGCAAAGCAGATGATTGTCATCCAATATTTCGGCGCGCTCCTTCAAGTGTGGAATTTAATAAATTGCGCAAACGACTTTTGCGTCATATGCGACAAGCTTTGGATGATTTTTCTATGCTTTCTACTGGAAAAAAATGGCTTGTTGCTTTATCGGGCGGAAAAGACTCTTATGGCTTATTAGCACTTCTTTTAGATTTAAAGTGGCGTGGTCTTTTACCTGTTGAAATTCTTGCTTGTAATCTTGATCAGGGGCAACCAGGTTTCCCTAAACATATTCTTCCAGACTTTTTCACTTCTTATAAAATTCCCTATCGTATTGAATATCAAGATACTTATTCCATTGTTACAGATAAATTGGCAGAAACACAGACATATTGTTCACTTTGTTCTCGATTGCGACGTGGTAACCTCTATCGCATTGCACGTGAGGAGGGCTGTTCGGCATTAGTTTTGGGGCATCACCGTGATGATGTTTTGGAAACGTTTTTTATGAATTTGTTTCATGGTGGTCGATTAGCCGCTATGCCTGGAAAACTTAAAAATGATGAAGGTGATCTTTTTGTGTTACGTCCTCTTGTCTATGTCGCTGAGGAAGATATGGAAAAATTTGCTCAAGCAATGCAATTTCCAATTATTCCTTGTAATCTTTGCGGTAGTCAAGATGGTTTACAACGTAATGCAATGAAAGAAATGCTGAAAAATATCGAAAGACAAATGCCAGGACGTAAAGATACAATGATTCGCGCTTTAACGAATGTACGCCCAAGTCACTTACTTGATAAGAAGTTCTTTGATTTTAAAATGTATTAATAAAAATGAGATCTAAAAAATAAGTTTAATCAGTTTAAGATAAGGTACTTATTTATAATGATAATTTATTGCTTTGCAATTTAACAATCGTAGGAGTTTTATTTTAAATTTTCTTATTTTATCTATAAAAAAACATCCCCCCACATATCACAAGTGAAGCTCTTGTACTTATAAACACAATTTAAAAAGCTTTCTTTAAAGAACCAATAACTATCATAATATTGAAAATGGGAAAATGATATAAATTATTGGTTTTCTCTTTTTTAATGTAAAAATGAGAGAACTTTGTAGATTTTATCTTATCCTGTTGTGCCGTAAATCACCATTATTTAGAACAATAAACCAAAATTGTTTTAAGAACTTGATAAAAATAAGTATTTTTAGAATGTACAGTGATCCTTCAGGGAAGGGATTGCTTATAAATTCTCGTGAAGTGAGTCACACAAGTAACCCAACCCTATTGTAAACTGGTGCTTTTTTATAAACTAACTCTGATGGAAAACTTCGTCATTGGGATGAAAATAAGTTCAATTTTTAAACGGCTATACCATAAAGGTCATAGGCATCAGATTGTTCAATTTTAACGGTGACAAATTCACCGACACGCAAGGGGCGTCGTGATGATATGTGGACAATACCATCTATTTCTGGAGCATCGTATTGACTACGTCCTTTGGCAACTTTTCTTTGACTTTCATCGATAAGGACTTGGAGTCTTTTTCCAATTTTTTTCTTTAAAAGATGTGTAGAAATTTGTTGTTGTTTTGCCATAAAACGATGCCAGCGGTTTTCTTTTATGTCTTCAGGAATATTTTCTAATCCCAAATCATTTGCAACGGCTCCTTTTACTTCTTCATATTTAAAGCATCCAGCGCGTTCAATTTTCGCTTCTTCTAACCATTCTAGAAGCATATTAAAATCCTCATTTGTTTCGCCTGGAAATCCAACAATAAATGTTGATCGTAAGGTGAGATCTGGACATATTTTTCGCCACTTTTCAATTCTACGGTTTGTTTTTTCCATAAGAGCAGGACGCTTCATATGACGCAAAACAGTCGGTGATGCATGCTGAAAAGGTATATCCAGATAAGGGAGAATTTTTTTTGCCGCCATAAGTTCGATAATCTCATCCACATGGGGATAAGGATAAACGTAATGCATACGCACCCAAATGCCCATATTACCTAGTTCGCGACAAAGGTCAAAGAATTTTGTTTTGATTGTTCGACCTTTCCAAGAATTTTCGAGATATTTAAGGTCAATACCATAAGCACTTGTATCTTGTGAAATAACCAAGAGCTCTTTTACACCTGCTTGTACAAGTTTTTCAGCTTCTCGAAGAACATCACTGATGGGACGTGAAGTGAGATCACCACGCAGTGTAGGGATGATACAAAAACTACAGCTGTTAGAACATCCTTCAGAAATCTTTAAATAGGCATAATGGCGTGGTGTTAAACGAATACCTTGGGGAGGAACTAAATCAAGAAAAGGATCATGAACAGGGGGAATTGCTGTATGAACAGCTTGTATAACACTTTCATAAGCTTGTGGTCCTGTAATGGCCAATACATTAGGGTATTCTTGGCGAATAACCTCAGGATCAGCACCAAGACACCCTGTTACAATCACTTTTCCATTTTTTTTGAGAGCTTCATCAATATTGGCTAATGATTCTTTTCTGGCAGAGTCAAGAAAACCACAGGTATTCACAATAACGACATCAGCTCCTTGATGTTGACGCGAAATTTCATACCCTTCAGAACGGAGACTTGTAATAATTCGCTCAGAATCTACAAGTGCTTTTGGGCATCCGAGAGAGACAAAACTAATACGAGGTGCTATCATGATGATCCTATAATTACTGTGAACGATTGCGTTTCGCTTTTATTGACTTTAAAAGTAAGAAATGTTCTTTATTTTTATAGATAACAATCTGTTATAAATTTATTTTATTTTTTTTCTAGATTATTTTGTGTGTGCTTACAAATTTATTTTATTACACTGTCAAATGCTGTTTTGAGGGCGATGATATTAAGACAGACTCCTTCAAAGCATTCAAGATCTTTTAGAGTATTTGGTGAATATTTTAAAGCTTACTTGTCGAGCCTTGTATTAAGTGAACAACATATGAGAGAAAAAGAGAACCAAAACTCACTCGATAAGGTTTTAAATTTGTTTATAAACCGAATTGGTTGAATCCTTTGGTTGTAGGAAGAAAGTCAACTGCGTGTGGCACAATATCAAAAAATACTCAGCAGTTTTTTTACTACATTTTATTGCGATATTTATCGCGTATATAGGTGTGTTTTTTAATATTTGCGAATAAGTCCGGTAAGTTTACCTTGTATTTCTACACGTTCGGATTTGTATGTACGTACTTCGTAGTGAGGATTGGCGGCTTCTAATGCAACAGAGGTTCCTTTGCGTCGATAACGTTTTAATGTTGCCTCTTTTTTATCAATAAATGCGATAATAATTTCACCTGATATTGCTGTATTTTGACGTTTCACAATAATCGTATCTTTATCAAGGATACCAGCCTCCACCATAGAATTATCTTTAACTTCTAATGCATAGTGCTCACCTGTATTAACCATATCGTGTGGAAGAGAAAGTGTGCTTGTTTGTTGCAGTATAGCAGAGGCGGGTACACTCGCAGAAATACGTCCCATAATGGGAATTGTGGTATTTTTTTTTTCTTCTTCCTCAAAATTTTCAAGATTAGCTAAGTTTGTTGATATTTTTCTTTTATTTTTTTCTATCATACTGGGAGAAATCTTACGTGCTAAAGAAAGGCTAAATGTTATTTTCTCAGGGAGTCGAATCACCTCTATTGCACGAGCACGATTGGGTAAACGACGTATAAAACCTCGCTGTTCTAAGGCTACAATGAGCTTATGAATGCCAGACTTTGAAGAAAGTTCTAAAGCATTTTTCATTTCTTCAAAAGAAGGGGGAACACCTGTTTCTTTTACATGATTGTGAATAAACAAGAGGAGCTCATATTGTTTACATGTCAGCATTCAATGTTCCAATCAAAAGAATAAAAAAGATTACAGTAAAAAAACAAGTGTATATTATAATAATTCTAAATTTATTTTGCTAAATCAAAATTATTTTCTTTAATTTTTGATCTTATAAGTGAAGTTAATGAGGTAACATGTTTATTTATAGACATATTTAATATATGATAAGTATGAAATTTATTTTAATAAATTTATCATAATATTATTTATATATTATAAAACTATAATAATATTAAATGACATATAAAAAATATTTTGTAGCTCTGAATGAATTATTCAATACCCAATTTTGTGGTCAGAGTTATTCTTTTATTTTTTGTATATCTACGTGTTTTATAATTTTCTCATATAAAAAGTTAAATAAAATAGATTATTTCAATAGCGTGACGGATCACTTTATGTATATTTAGAATTATTTTTCACATTGTTTCTGTTGTTTTTTATTGTTTAGTCAAATTATCTATAGCTAGAATAATAAGCATAATTTAGAGTCATGTCAGATATTTTCAATGAGACCAAATTTTTTTGTTTAACATCTGCTTTATTCTATAAAATAGTTGGCTTTCGTTATAGAATCATCGTGCCTGAATAAAAGCCACCTCCTCAAAATGCCATTGTTGCTCATTCGCATATTTATTAAAAATAAGATATCTCTTAATGTGCCGCTTTCCTCAAGATGATCTTGCAAATAACATAAGATCTATTGTGCAACGCTATCTTTACATCTCAAAAGCTTTACACTACCATAGCTATTTTACCGCCCCTCATGTTATGATAATTTCTGCTTATTGAAAGAAAATACAAAAGACATTTTCATTTCTTTTTTAATCGATTTATTCTTCTCTTTGTATTGAGAGAGAAAATGATAAATTATTATAAATCAATATGTTATTTTATAAATCTCGTTCATGCTTAAAAATTAAAACATAAAGATATAAAAGTAATATAGAGTAGGAAGTATTTTTCTGCTCTATCCATGATGCTTAATAGCCTATGTGTGGAGAGAGGGAGGGACTTTTTTGTAATTTGAGCATTTCTAATCTATAAAATATTTTTTATCGTTAAATTATTTTTGCATCGAGATTTCAAAAAGAAGATCAAAGAGCAACTCTACAATGACGAAGAAAGGAAAAAAACGGAAAATTATTGATAACTAAAAAAAATAATAATATTTTTTTCAAAAAGTGTTGACCAAATGAAAAGTCAACCGTATGTTCCCTTCACTTTCTGCAAACTAGATAGTCTGCAAACTAAATAGCTTGTGTGAGAGCGCGTAGCTCAGCTGGTAGAGCAACTGACTTTTAATCAGTAGGTCCAGGGTTCGAATCCCTGCGCGCTCACCAACTCTAAAGAATCTCAATAGGCTATACAAAAATTTAAGAATCTTTTTTATTTTGATTTTTTTTATTTTTTTAACTGCCCTAATTTGGGGGAAGCTTTTTTATTGATTCTGTAGCCAATCCTTTTCTCGCAGCTTTTTTCTATAGAGTTCTCCTCTGCCCAATCCGAAAGTGCTTTAGAACTTGCGATATAATTACACCTGCGCTGATAGCAAGTGTGGCTACACGTTTTCGTAATTCATGGGCTGTTTTTAATACCCGCCGCATTACATGAAATAAGTTGGTAAAATCGTCATACTTATTTACAATTTGTATTTATTCACAACTTATCATATAAAATAGATTTTCTATAACTTATTGATTTATATAGTTTTTATTTTTTTATACTTTTATATAGCGCATTTATTTTTTATGACAATCATAAAATAGTTAACAATATGTTAATTTTTTGATAAAAGAGGCGAGTTCAAGGATGGTATATGCGCGAGGGATATCATTT
Organism: Bartonella sp. ML70XJBT; assembly: GCF_028618425.1. Lineage (NCBI taxonomy): Bacteria > Pseudomonadati > Pseudomonadota > Alphaproteobacteria > Hyphomicrobiales > Bartonellaceae > Bartonella > Bartonella sp. ML70XJBT. The sequence goes on along the minus strand of NZ_JAQISX010000002.1, from coordinate 165,556 downwards.
AAAAGCGTGAATTCTTCTCTCGCGTGCAAGAAGCGTGATGTGGTTTTTACAGCAGTACTTAACAGAAATAAGTGGACTGAATAGATGCCTTCAAATAGTAAAAAGAAATTTACTTCTATTATCAAACAAACATTTCAATTATTTTCTATGATCGTTATTTCTCAATCATTGGTGTCTTGTTGCTCAAGCGAAACCGCACATTTTTCAATAAAAGATTTCTATCATAATAAACCAATTGACGTAAATACTTCTGTTCTACCGAAAAAAATATCCAATAATAAAAATCAATCAGAAACCAAAAAACGTGGGCGAGCGATTGTTGGTAAACCTTACCAGATAAAAGGAAAGTGGTATTATCCTGAAAATGATCCAACGTATGCACGTGTTGGCGAAGCATCATGGTATGGTTCGGATTTTCACGGGCGTTTAACGGCAAATGGTGAAATTTATGACATGAATCTTTTGACTGCTGCTCATCCTACAATGCCTTTGCCTAGCTATGCTCGTGTTACTAATTTGAAAAATGGATCCTCACTCATTGTTAGAGTGAATGATCGCGGACCTTTTATGAAAGACCGTATCATTGATTTATCAAAGCAAGCTGCGACAATACTTGGTTATGTAGATAGGGGCGTCGCAGATGTTAAAGTAGAATATATTGCTGAAGCACCTATTGGTTATTATGATGATGCATATTTAATGGCCTCTTATACTCCTGGAAATGCTGCTTCATATTCATTAGCGTTAGAAAAGGTTTCGAAAAAAAGAGAAACTGTTTTGTTCAAGGAGCACAATATAGAAAACAGAGAAAAGTTAGCTAAAGCAGATTCTGTTTTACAGGAGAAACATAATAAAGCTGTTGCAGTAAAATTACCAGAAATTGGTCCTATCATGGTTAATAAGCCAGTGCCATTTGATCAAGTTGCTTCTGTAAATAAACTAAACAAAAGAACAAAGCTCAATTGGTTACAACTTTTTTAAAAAATCTGTTGATTTTTAATCGATATCATTTTCAAATTAAACTATTAAAAAAGGGGAAGAGTGTTACTATTAATAATTTAAGGTATCTCTCCAATCCGTTGCCGATCTTTTTTAGTTTTATGACTGTATTTGCTCATCAAACACGAACTTTTTCTGTGGTGACAGCTTTTACCAAATGAAGGTAAGAGGATTGTATGAACCTGTTGGTGTAATTATCTGAAATGATTGCACAGTCTAATTGGTAAAGAATATAAAAGCTAAAAAGCAAAAAATATTCCCTTTTGATTTGACTTTGCGGCCTTCGATAGCCACCCAAGGTAATAATATCTTATGAAGAGATTATGTATTTCCTCATGCTTTTTTACTGATTTCTTGATGGAGTAACTCTCTTCACTTAAACTAAACACCTCAAACAAAATACCCTTTTGCGTTGTCAATTCACACGTGCTCGTTTTAAGGAGACATATCTGGCTCTCAAGCCTATTTTATGACAGCGTTCGTAAAGAATAAAATTGTAAAGCCATTAGGCATCCCCCTTATTTACATGTATGAAACTTAAACGAAATACCATCATACATTTTGCAAAACTCTTATGTTTTGCAATAATCCTTGGCAGTTGAGAAATTTATAAAAAGTATTTTTACTCTCTCTTTAATAATCTTCACCCTTATACTAACTCTACTTATAGAGGGTAAAAGAGTGATTTTAATTGATTCAAAAAGGAAAAAATCAAAAGAGAATTTTACAATATTTGGGTCAGCTTTAAGTTTAAAAAGTGATCACTTGTCATAAATAAATTAATATCCTACCCATGAAAAAGATAAAACCTCATGTTGTCAATAATTTCCCGATTTACAGAAATAAAAGAGTTCTTTCCTATATAATGATTCTTTGTATTGATTTTGGGATGGGAGGAGCGGCTATGTGTACAACATTAAGGGTCTTATTGACCTTATGGGGAATATTAGCATTTAACCCGTGCGGAAGAGCACAAGATTTTCAAACTTCTGCCTCACAAGTGTTGTTACTTGATGATGATACAGAAACAATACTTTATGAAAAACAAAGTGATATTCCTTTTTTTCCTGCTTCATTAGCAAAATTAATGACAGCGGAAGTCGTCTTTCATCAATTAAAGGAGGGATTGTTAAGAAGTACCCAAAAATTCAAGGTTAGTGAAAATGCTTGGCGCAAGGGTGGGGCACCTTCCGGTACAACCACTATGTTTGCAAAAATAAAGACAGAAATCAGTGTGTCTGATCTTTTGCGTGGTTTAATTATTATGAATGGAAATGATGCTGCTATTATCCTTGCTGAAGGAATATCCGGAGATGAGTCTCATTTTACAAAGCTGATGAATCAGCGCGCTAGAATAATTGGACTATCTGAAAGCCATTTTGTTAATGCAACAGGGTTTCCCGAAGAGGGACAATTTGTAACAGTGCGCGATATGATTATATTAGCGCGTTATATTGCTAAGGAATATCCAGATTATTATACACTTTATCGTGAGCCTCATTTTACGTGGAATAATATTTTTCAACGAAATAAAAACCCTCTTATTTCTAGGGAAATAGGTGTAGAAGGATTTGGTTTTGGCTACAGTGAAAAAGAAGGATTTTCAATGGTTGCCACCATTTATAAAAATCATCGGCGTCTTTTTTTAGCAATCAATGGTTTGCAAGATGGTAAAAAACATACAAAGGAAATAGAACGTATTCTTCAATGGGGAATGACAGCTTTTGATCTCAAAACGATTTTTACAAAGGAAAAAATGGTTGGTCGTGCTTCTGTTTATGGCGGTAAAGAAAATTTTGTTCCACTTATTGTTAAAAAGCCGATAAGTTTTATGCTTTCAAATGAAAAAGAAGTCAATGTTAAAGCAAAAATTAAATATCATGGACCATTGAAAGCACCCATTATTTTAGGGCAATCAGTTGGGGTTATTCAAATTTTAGAAGATAAACAGGTTCTTTTGGAAAGACCAGTTTTTGCCGGCGAAAATGTTCGAGAAGGAAGTTTCTTTACAAAAGTAAAAGATGCATTCTATGAAATAACAATTGGATGGTTACGGAAATATTTATAGTTACGCGCTAATAGAATTAAGGTTTATACGTGTCAGGTTATTTTATCACATTCGAAGGAGGGGACGGGGTAGGAAAAACAGTGCAAATTTCTTTACTTGCTGAATATCTCTCTTACCAAGGTTATGATGTTGTTACAACGCGAGAACCAGGAGGAACACCAGGGGCTGAAGCAATCCGGCATATTTTGTTGTCAGGGCAGGCACAACAATATGGACCGTTGATTGAAGCTGTTTTGTTTACAGCAGCACGCACCGACCATGTTGCCGAGATTATTGCGCCTTCTTTGCAAAAAGGTAAAATCGTTTTATGTGATCGCTTTATTGATTCTACACGCGTTTATCAAGGGCTCAATGAAACCGTCAATTCTTCTCTTCTTTCTGTTTTAGAGTGTATTGCACTCAATGGTATCATGCCTCATTTAACATTTTTATTAGATATGCCAGCAGCGTGTGGTATAAAGCGTGCAAATTTGCGAAGAAAAAAAACAGAAGCAATCGATTATTTTGAAAAAGATAAGTTAGAAATTCAAGAACAAAGGCGTCAAGCTTTTCTTCAATTGGCCAAACAAGAGCCACAGAGATTTCGCGTTATTGATGCGAGTGTCTCGGTGGAAGTTGTTGCGAATCAAATAAAAAATTTTTGTCATCAGATATTGTTGGATCAATTTTCATGAGTGATGTCATAAATATCTTACGCCAATATGATGATATTGATACAATTTTATCTCCGTCCCAGAATAACGTTATTTTTGGTCATGAAGATGTTCGTCACTTTTTGACACAAATGCTTAAAGAAGGGCGTTTGCATCATGCGTTATTATTTGAAGGAGAATATGGAATTGGAAAAGCGACATTAGCGTTTCATCTTGCTTGGAATATTTTAAGTTCTCAAAAGGGAAATTTCTTAAAACCCGATCTTCATTCTATTCCATGGCGCCAAATTACACAGGGGAGTCATCCTGGTCTTTTGTATATTTCACGTCGATTTGATGTAAAAACACAAAAGTTTAAAACAGGAATACTCATTGATGATATCCGTGATGTTATGCATTTTTTAAGCCGAACATCGCAAGATAATGGATGGCGTATTATTATTATTGATTCTGCAGACGATATGAATAGAAATGCAGCCAATGCAATTCTTAAAATACTTGAAGAACCTCCTGTAAAGACTCTTTTTATTATTATCGCGCATTCTTCAGGAAGATTACTTCCAACCATTCATTCACGGTGTCAAAAAATTTCTTTTCGCCCGTTGAGTCATGATGAAATGAAAAAAGTCATTACACATATTTTCAGCAATCAGGATTTACCTGATGAAAAAACGATTGAAATAATTATTAAAAAATCCAAAGGAAGTCCTCGAAAAGCGGCTTTACTTATTTGTCATGGTGGTTTTGAAATTATTAAAACAATTGATTCTCTGCTAGAGCAACCTATTTGTAATGCAACGATTGTACACACGCTTGCTCAAACACTTTCATCTGTTTCTTCCCCATTCCAATTTCAACAATTTTGTGATGAAATTCTTGATAAAACTCAACAAAAAGCTCTCATGCTCGTTGAAAAAGGAAATTTATTTCTCTCAAAAAAATATGCGCAAAAATGGCAGGAGATTCATCAAGAAATAGAGGAAATACAATTGTTTAATCTCGATAAGAAGCAGTTTGTTATTAACTTACTTTTTAGAGTTCATAAGATCATTCATGAAGTTTAGTTTTTCCGTGACAATGTGATGAACAGGCGTTATGTCATTATATCTTTTATTTATAGCGTTTTACAACGAGTACGACATGTGTGACACATATTACATAACAACTCCCATTTTTTATCCTAATGGTAATCCGCATATTGGGCATGCCTATAGTGCCATTGCAAGTGATGTCTTAGCCCGTTTTCAACGATTAAACGGAAAAAATGTATTTTTTCTTTCTGGTACAGATGAGCATGGTCTAAAGATGCAACAGACCGCAGCAACATTGGGCATGACACCTCAGCAACTTGCAGATCGTAATAGTGCTGTGTTTCAAAAAATGCTTACGGTATTAAATTGTTCTAACGATGATTTCATCCGCACGACAGAAGAGCGCCATTCTCAAACGTGTCAAGAAATTTGGAAAAAGATGGAAGAGAATGGCGATATTTATCTTGGCCATTATAAGGGGTGGTATTCGGTTCGCCAAGAAGCCTATTATGAAGAGAAAGACACGGAAATTGGACCCGATAATATTCGTCGTGAGAAGGAATTAGGTTCTCCTGTTGAATGGAATGAAGAAGAAAGTTATTTTTTTAAACTTTCTCGTTATGAAAAGGCGCTTCTTGAATATTATGAAAAACATCCTGATTTTATTGCTCCCTTCGAGCGGCGTAATGAAATTATAAGTTTTATCAAATCGGGTTTAAAAGATATTTCTATTTCACGGACAAATTTTAATTGGGGAGTTGCTGTTCCTGATAATCCCAAACACGTAATGTATGTTTGGGTTGACGCGCTTACAAATTACCTATCAGCAATTGATTTTTTTAATAAAAATTCAAAAAAACGTGATTTTTGGCCTGCAAATACGCATATCATTGGTAAGGATATTATTCGTTTTCATGCCGTTTATTGGCCAGCATTTTTAATGTCTGCTGGAGTTGAATTGCCTAAAAATATTTTTGCACATGGTTTTTTACTTAATCGTGGTGCAAAAATGTCAAAATCTGTTGGAAATGTCGTTGATCCTTTTGAAATGGTTGATCATTATGGACTTGATCAGGTTCGTTATTTTCTGCTTCGTGAAGTGCCCTTTGGACATGATGGTAGTTATAACCATGAAAACCTTGTGAGCCGTATTAATGCCGATCTTGCTAATGATCTTGGTAATTTAGCACAGCGTTCCTTATCTATGATTGCCAAGAATTGTGATGCAAAGGTTCCTAGACCCGCTGCATTTTTAGTTCAAGATAAACAGCTTTTAGAACAATCTCTTCAAGTGCTTGAAGCCGTGCACCAAGCAATGTCTTCTCATAGTATGCATTTAGCTCTTTCAGCTATTTTTTCACTTATAGCAGATGCCAATCGCTATTTTGCCAACGAACAGCCTTGGAGTTTACGAAAGAATGATCAAGAGCGTTTTTTTACAGTCCTTTATATAACTGTCGAAATCTTGCGACGAATAGGAATTATGCTTTTGCCTTTCATTCCCCAGTCAGCAACAAAACTTCTTAATAGCCTTGCGGTTGCTGAAAATGATCGGTTGTTGTATCATATAAGCCATACAAAAATTCAAGAAGGGCTTGATCTTCCACCACCAGAACCAATTTTCCCTCGTTATCTCTTGAAGAAAGAAGATTCTCATCATGCTCATTGATACACATTGTCATCTTGATTTTGAAGATTTTTCACAAGATTTGGATAATGTTATCCAACGGGCTTTTGATGCTGACGTTAGACGTATGATCACAATTTCAACCCATGTTCGTAAGTTAGATAAACTGTTAGCTATTGCGCAAAACTATGATCAAGTCTTTTGTTCCGTTGGAACCCATCCTAATCATGCGCATGAAGAACAAGATATTACAGCCAAAGAGCTTATACAACTCTCAAAACACCCTAAAATTGTTGCATTTGGGGAAGGGGGGCTTGATTACCATTATGATTATTCTACACCAGAAGAGCAAAAGAAAGTATTCCAAGAACATATCATTGCTTCTCGAGAAACACAGATTCCTCTTGTTATACATTCACGCAATGCAGATATCGATATGGAGAAAATTTTACGCGAACAGATAAAGCTAGGGGCTTTTCCTTTTATTCTTCATTGTTATTCATCTGGAATGCAGCTTGCTCGTGCTGGCATTGAACTTGGGGGTTATATTTCTTTTTCAGGTATTCTTACTTTTAAAAATGCATTTGAAATCCGTGAAATAGCAAAAATTGTGCCCCATGAGCAGTTGCTGGTGGAAACAGATGCACCATTTTTAGCCCCCACTCCTTACCGGGGTAAAACCAATGAACCATCTTTTGTATGCTATACAGCAGCTATTTTAGCTGAAACAATTGGTTTAAGTATTGAAGAAACAGCGCAGATAACAACCCGGAATGCTTTTCGTTTATTTAGCAAAATGAAATAAGGCAAAAGCTATGTGCGATCAGTACCGATTTACAATATTAGGCTGTGGTCCCTCTCCAGGTGTCCCACGCCCCAATGGTGATTGGGGTATATGTGATCCCAATAACCCTAAAAATAAACGCTACAGAAGTTCTTTATTAGTTGAACGCATTAAATCATCAGAAAAAAAAACAACGGTCGTTATTGATACAGGTCCAGATTTTCGCTCACAAATGATCGATGCCCGTGTAAGTCATCTTGATGCTGCTCTTTACACGCATTCTCATGCAGACCATATCCACGGTATTGACGATTTACGCAGCTATGCCCTTGCACAAAAATGTTTAATCGATATCTATGCAGATAGGTTTACATTAGAGCATCTCAAGAATGCTTTCGGATATTGTTTTCAAACACCAAAAGATTCCTCTTATTCACCCATCTTAAAAGAACATCTTATCAATGAAGATAGCCAGTTTATTATTCAGGGGCAGGGGGGCGAAATAAGCGTTAATACGCATTTACAATACCATGGAAATATTCATTCCTTAGGTTTTCGTATTGGAAATGTTGCATATTGTACAGATGTTAGTGAGTTTCCTGCAAAAACATTATCCAAATTAATGGATTTGGATGTTCTTATCATTGAAGCCCTTCAATTTAAACCTCATCCGAGTCATTTTTCTGTTGATCAAGCATTACAATGGATAGAATATTTAAAGCCCAAACAAGCCATACTTACACATATGGACAGATCGCTAGATTACAATAAGGTTGTCAATTACGTTCCTGCTTATGTAAAGCCTGCATATCAAGGTCTTATTTTTGAAACAGATATATAAATAAAAAGTACCTTTTTAAAATTATCCTTTATTTTATCTTATTTTTGTCATAATTGGCATTTTTGGATTATCTTCTTATTTATCTTAAAGATGAGGTTTTTTTATGCATAATGTTAAGCAAGTAATGTATATTATAGTTTTAGCAGTTTTCTTGTCAGCATGTGGTGGGCGTTTAGAAAAAAATATTTCAGTTACTACAATACATGATGGAACAATGAGTTGTGCTGATATTCAACGAGAGTTTCTTGCTAATAAACGTCAAATCGATGCTACAATTGCAGAGCGTTCTAAAACAAGAAATAAAAATGTAGCTTTAGCAGCTGCAGGTCTCTTTTTTCTACCTGCCTTTTTCTTTATAGATGCAAAATCAAATGAAAGTAATGAAATTTCAGCTTTAAATAATCGTAATGCTGTTTTGAGTGATCTTGCACATATGAAACGTTGTAAATTAGTACAATAATTTTTCTTGTTGTTTTTTGGCTTTAAGTAGTTTTGCTTTTTTACTTAAAGCCAATTTTTATCATAATCACATTATTGCATAATATATATTATGGAACTTTTAATGAGAAGGTACGTTTTATAATTGCCAGACAACACATATATTTAAAGAAAAAGAAAGAATGGTTATCATTTTCGAACACGCTGAACTATAGCGCGCATTTTTTAATTTTAAAAACTTGGATGATTTTATAGTTAGATAGTTAGATTGAAAACCGATGCTGTTTTATTCTGGCTCGAAAGTTTCAATCACAATCGTTTTTTATTTTTTATTCTTTCAAAAAAAATCATCATAATTCGTAGGATCACAAAGACTAAAAATAATATTCCATGAAATAATGGTACAAACGGCTGATAAATAAAATTAGAATAATAGATTGTTATTATTTCAATCAACGCCGCACTACACCATAAAATAATGCCCCATAATGAATACATCCAAAGTCCAATCAAGGCAATAGGATAGAGAATAGCCAATATTGCTGATGCAAACTGCCACTGCCAAGGCATAAGATCAAAACGCCATAGAGTACCTGGAAAGACACCAACTAAGCGTATCCAATAAAAAACACTCAAGCTCAAGCAAATAAGCGCCAAAAATCGTAAATAACAGTTATAAATTAAGTTGATTTTTGAAATCCGTTTGTGTGAATTATTTTTCACAATAATAACTCTCGTTCAACAGGTTGGAAATAAGCCTCTATCATTTCATCTGTTACATTTGAAAGTTTATCTGGCTGCCATTTGGGTGTTTTGTCCTTATCGATTAACATAGCACGTATCCCTTCATAAAAATCATGGGAATTAATCATATGATGTGCGATGCGGTTTTCAATTTTTATACAATCTTCCAAAGTTCGAGGTACATTTTGTTTCATTTGTTTCCAGATGACTTTTAAACTTATCGGAGAACGTGCCTGCAAAATATCATAACATTCTTTAGCAAATAAAATACCTTCATTACTTTTTTTATAAAGCAATTCAAGGCATTCTTCTAATGTCTGCGCACTAAAACAAGTGTTAATAATACACCGTATTTCATGACTCGTTTCATAATTTTTTGTAATTGCGTGCTCATTTAAAGCTAAAGTAGGATCTCCTTGCTCAATAACTGCTTTCCTAATAATATCGAACTTAACTTCAGGAACAGCATGTGTTGCTAATCCTAAATTTAAACAATCTCCCCATTTTATATTTGCACCGGTCAATGCAAGATAAATACCAAAATAATTAGGAAGAGATGGTAAGAAAAAACCTGCACCAACATCTGGAAAAAATCCAATCGCAGCTTCTGGCATAGCAAAAACTGTATTTTCTGTAACAATTCGATGAGAACCATACAGCGAAATACCGACCCCTCCTCCCATCCAAATACCGTTTAAGAAAGAGATATAAGGCTTTGGAAAACGTTTAATATAAGCATTTAAACTATATTCCTCTCTAAAATATTGATAAGCAGAGGCACTTTTCCCCATCTGATAGATTTCTACAACATCTCCACCAGCACAAAAAGCACGTCCCTCTCCTTCAATTAAGACACATGAAATATCACTATCCGTTTTCCACGTCTTGAGAGCTTTTTTTAAAGCGGAAACCATTCGTTGACTAAGAGCGTTTAATGCTAAAGGGCGTGTGAGCTTTATAATACCAGCATACCCTTCTTTCGCAAAAGAAATATCATTATCTGCTCCAAAATCAATTTTCATTTCACACCCTTCTTAAAACCTTAAAACAACTAATCTATTGTTTTTTTTATACTTTTTGCCCCAAGTTGGGGAAATATTTGCATGATCGCGCCAATACAATATATATAAATCCCTGTTATTGAAATTCCTATTTTAACCCAATATGGAGCCTCTAGTTGATAAAAGAAAGCGACAACACCAAAGAAACACCATAAGAGAAAAATTGGAAAATTAATTCTCCGCAAACGACAGACTCTTACAGGGTGGATGAAATAAATTGGTAAGAAAGATATAATGGCCGATAAAACAATAATGATAAAGGTAATCCACTCCTCTGGTCTTACGACAAAAAGTGTAAAAACCATCATATTCCAAACAACAGGAAATCCTTTAAAAAAGTTTTCTTTGGTTTTCATACCCGTATCAGCATAATAAATAGCCGATGAAATAACAATGACTGCACTCAATGAAAACGATAACCCTACCCCCATAAAACCACTTTGATAGAGGGCAAAAGCAGGAATTAAAACATAAGTTACGTAGTCAATGATATTATCTAACAACTCTCCAGACCATGTTGGAAGTACATATTTAACATCAAGTTTGCGTGCAATGGGTCCATCTATACCATCAACAAGAAGTGCAAGCCCAAGCCAACAGAACATAGCTGTCCATTCTTTTTGAGAAGCCGATATAAGAGAAAGAAACGCTAAAAATGATCCCGAAGCTGTTAGTAAATGAACAGAAAAAGCCTTTGCTTGTGGCATTGTTACTTTTTTATGGCGTAATAATTTAGCATTTGTTTTGATTTTTTTTGTTAGTTTACGTTTCAAGGTTTTCTTATCCTCGTTTTTACAGTCTTCATCCATCTACCAATACGCCATTTTTACTCATGATATGACTCAGCATAAAAAAATTATAAAAAGGTTACTTTTTTATATCGCATTATTTATTACATAATATAATAGAAGAGCTTCATACAATAAAAAGAGAGCAATCATTTAGAAATGTTAAAATATTTGCTCTATTGAAGAAAGGCTTAACTTGTTGTGATCTTTGAAAAGAAAGAACATAAAGCTATTACTGTTATTGGTGCAGGTCCTGTCGGGATGTTAGCCGCGCTAAGGCTTGCACATAAGGGTTTTTTTGTTTTTCTTGTTGGCCCCCCTGCTCATACAGATGAGTTACGGACAACAGCTCTTATGATGCCTGCAATACGCACACTCCAAAAACTTAATATTTGGGATAGTCTTCAAAAACGAGCTGCTGCTTTATCGTACATGAGAATTATCGATATAACTTCTAGGATTGTGCGTGCACCTACGGTGCACTTTTCTTCTGCTGAAATTGGTGAAAAAGCTTTTGGATATAATATACCCAATGCAGAATTGAACTCTGCTTTAGTCGATGCTGTTGCACAGATGCCTAATATTAAAAGGTTTGTTTCTGAAGCTAAATCTTTTCATCACACGAAAAGCCATGTATCTATTACTCTTGCTGATGATAAAGTCATTCAAACACCTCTTGTTATTGCTGCTGATGGACGCCACTCTCTTACCCGTGCCGCAGCCGAGATAACTGTTAAACAGTGGAACTATCCACAAAAAGCTCTTGTTCTCAATTTTTCTCATGAATTTTCTCATCAAAATACATCAACTGAATTTCATACAGAACATGGCCCATTTACACAGGTTCCACTCCCTGGACGAAGATCCAGTCTTGTATGGGTTGTTCACCCTTCTCGTGCTGAAGAATTATTGAATATAGAAGCAAAAGCAATTACAAAAATAATCGAAAATAAAATGCAATCAATGCTTGGAACACTAACCTTAGAAACATCAATTCAAGCATGGCCGCTTTCGGGGCTTCTCGCTCATCATTTTGCTGCAAATCGAACGATTTTAGTCGGCGAATCTGCTCATGTTTTTCCCCCTATTGGAGCCCAGGGACTAAATTTAGGATTCCGTGATGTTCAAACTTTGATTGATATTTTACCCAACCAAATATCCGATTCCAACTCTGAAATGGTTGTTACACAATATAACCAATACCGCAAACCAGATATATTAATCCGTAGTAGCGCTGTTCATACCCTCAACTCTGCTTTACTTTCTCATATGTTTCCTGTTCATATCATGCGCAGTATTGGCCTTGGTCTATTACATCATTGCTCACCATTACGTAATTTATTTATGCGCGAAGGTATGTATCCCGGTTACGGCTTCAAGGAAATGATGTCAATATTTCCAATAAAATCACCTAAACAGCTCTATTGACAGATAAGAGATAATAGCTAAAAATAAATGCTAATTTTGTATCTGACGTACTCGTGTAAACTAAAAAAATAATAATTATATAACCTATAAATAACCAAAGAAATGGTTATTACATAATAATGTATTTTTAAATTATACTTATTTACTAAATAATACAATATTATATTATAGTATATTATAGTATAGTATAGTATAAAAAGAAATTAATTCATTATTTTAAGACATAAATATAATTCAAAGCTTTATCAGTTTTGTAAAATTCATACTAGAATGTTTATTCTATTGATTTCCGTGCTTGTTTTAAAGCGACATCTTGCATTTAAACTCGTTTCTCGCAGTAGCACTTGCATTAATAATATAAATGAAAAACTATTAAACACTATCACTTTTACGTTTATGAAGGTGGTAAGTCTGTATGTATATTTTAGGACTGTTTGTCATCCTCTAATGTTTTAGAGCTCCTTCATATTTGAGACCGGTCTAAGCGACATTTTATTCCCCTTTTATTTATACACCAGTTTCTTTAAGATTGTATAATAATATACATATAATTAATATGTCTAAATCTCATATTATCTAAAAAATTACTCTATATATTTAGTATATTGATATGAAGAATTCAAAAAAAATATATTCCTTATAATTCTGTATTAAATATAAAATTTATATATAAAAAATAATTTTAGTTAAGCAATAAATTTTCAAATTTTTTATTAATTATAATATTAAAAATAAAACCATCTTTGGAACTAAGTTAGCAATACAACAGTTAATAAAGTGTTGTTTCAACAGAGAGTGACAAGATGAAACTAACTAATATTTTAAAGTTAAGTATTTTTTTTATGATGATTGTATATGTTTTATCGATCGTCACTACTTCAATCAGTGAAATTTTTCATCTTCCTTATTGTCAAGCCTTTACCTATAGCTCTAGTCAAAATGTCACTAAAATAGGTCAAAATTCATTTACTGCTTCACAAATTAAAAATTGTCTTATGCAAAATGGTTTTGAGAACATTAAACGATTGCGTTTAGATGACAAAGGTATCTGGCGTGCTTTAGTAAAATTTAAAAAGTCTCATTTTTTCGTGTCCGTTGACTATTCAGGAACAGTTAGCATTCAAAATGAAAGAAAAAAATATGATTGAGTTTAAAACTTACAGTAACGTTTCTATTCATCGTTGTAAGAATTTTTTTTTCAAAAAGTGCTATCATTCTATTAAAGAATTTGCTTTCATTGGCGGTTTAAATGGTAGCATATCAGGAGCAATCGCAGCAACTCTTGCTATTTATGGTTATATTGCTCTTCCGGGATTTGGTCCACTTATCGCAATGGGTATAGAAGTAGCACTTTCTACCGGAACAATAATAGGAGCACTGATAGGATCCGGAATGGGGGGCGGTGTTGGCATATGCTGTATTTTATGGGAAATTTATATTAATCATAGTACTTTCTTCTCTTATAAATTTCACAATGAATAGAAAGCTATTATCATTTTTCTATGAACAGAACATTAAAACATCAACAAATTATATGCTCTGCTTTTAACTGAAATGATCATTATATTATTAGCTAACTTATTAAAATAACTTGATTAATTTCTTAATATATCTCAAAAAAAATATTTTTTTAAGCATCCCTTGAAGAAAGGTAAGCGAGATATAATTATCCATCTGTAAAAGCTAGATTTTTATAGAAAAAAAACAGAAGTTATGTTCAAAAATATACTTTAATCTATTATTTATAAGAGTTAGTATTTATGTATATTTTATTTTTCTTAAATTAAATTTATAATATTTTTATATATTAATAATATATACTAATAATAAAATATTTTAATTAAGATTATTTTATAAATAATTTATTTAAAGTAATTATAAAGGTATTTTATGAAAAAAATATTATTCTTATTATTCGTTGTTATGGCATTTCTAATACATAAAAACTTTGCATTAGCGCTATCAGCAACAGTGAATATTTATAAACTAGAAGATAATAATTCAAAAAAGGCTATTGGTAGCATTAAAATTGAAGAAAACACATACGGTTTGGTTTTCATCCCTAATTTATCGACTTTACCAGAAGGGCTGCATGGTTTTCATGTACATGAAAATCATTCATGTAATACAAAAGATGGCATAATTGGTGGGAGCGCAGGAGGACATTATGATCCTCAACATACCGAAAGACATTTGGGACCTTATAATGTCGATGGTCATCTTGGTGATTTACCAGCACTTTATGTTGATAAACAAGGATATGCTACGATGAGCGTTCTTGCTCCACGATTGAAAAAAATCTCTGAAATTACAGGGCGCTCATTAATGATTCATTTAGGGGGTGATAATCAATCAGATAAACCGTTACCGCTTGGTGGAGGTGGTGCGCGCCTGGCGTGCGGCGTTATTGAATAAATAAGAGAACATTGTTGTAAGTGGTATTGTATACACTCCCCTTATCATAAAATATAATAGAAATTTATTTTTTAAGCCCACTTCAAGAGATTAAAATAACCTTTGACAATATTTTATAAAGTTCATATTTCTCTTTAAATGCTTAATATAGATGATAAAGACTTAAATATAATCAAGAGGAACAGCAATCACGACTAACAAAATTCTTCGTGAGAAAATTTCAATATAAGAGAACATATATTTCAATGCTTGATGTAAATAAAGCAAAAAAGTTGAATTATAATTCTCTATAATAGAAAATTTGTAATAAATTATAATCATTAAGTCTAATATCTAATGAAATACCCTACGCGCAAAATGGAACAGGTTTTAAACAGAGTTTATTCATTCCCACTTGATGCGTATGCAAAAGTTTCGATTTAAATATCGATATAAGATGGTTTGAAATGATTGAGTGTTACAATATTCTAATCTCTCATTTAAGTTAAGTGAGACTAATTATCATTATAAATCAATATAATCATTCAAATAAAACAGTGATAGTAATTTTTTATCACTCTGAAAAAGAACTTTTAAACAATAGAATCTTTTTAAAATAACCTTCATGGCCCCATATGATCCCAATCGGATGGATGCATCTCACCGGTTTGATAAAATTGACGAATGAGCTTAATATAATGAAGAAAGTCTTTATTTTCCTCCACTAATCTATTAGCAATATCCCAATCAATATCTCTCCGTTCTTTAGCTGGAATTATGATCTCACTCTCGGAAGCATTTTCCTTGTCAAGTCTTATAAATCCAATTCCATGCAAGCTTGAAAGCATCCGAAGCTCTTTTAATGTATCAACACCTTCAACTTCACTCGCAACTAAATAACTAAAATTTGCCCATGAAGAATTGCTTACTGTTTGAAAAAATGCTTTTCGTAAATTTGAACGATTAATGAGAATTTTAACTTCAAAAGACCAAAGCTTCGTTTTTTTATCAAAATATTGCAAAATGCAATCTTTGATTTCACGATTCCATTCTTTACTTAAATCCTGTATTCCTATGAGATCTTGATAAAGCCATTTATTCCCACCAGAGCCGTGTTTATTACGAGAATGTTTTTCGTTAATCCGTTTGCTATAAACTTCAAGCTCTGACCATAAAAATTTAGATAACAATGGATAAAAATCATGTTCTTTAACGCTATCATCTGTCTTAGACGTCGTAATGCTCTCTCTTTCATCAATTTCAGCACTATCTGTTGATTGGGTGAAATAATACTGCCGTGGACGTCCTTCAGTGGTTTTAATTTCTGGATAAAGCTTTTGTAAGTGTGGACGCTTAGATCCTATTTCAGCGACAATTTGCTGAATAAGTGCTGTATCATTCTTAAGAGGAGTGATTGTTGCCGTTGAACGCTTTTGTTTTTGGCGGCATTTTTCCGGATAATTTTCAAATATCCATTGTGCAATTTCTCGAGCTGTAAATTTTTTTGTCGGATTTTTCTTTAAAAAATTAAAATCTGCTGTTATATTTTATTTCATTGCGCTTCAATTTTACAAGAGAAAGAGTAATAAATAGTTCAGTTTTTTAAAATATTTTATTTGTATCTATTAAGTTATCAAATGAAGTTCAGAAAGAATGAATAATTTTTTGATTTAAGAATTTTATAGTGTTTAAAAAGCAATAGCATAAGAAGTGAAAATAGGATTCAGATACTTAATTCAACTTATCATTCATAAATAAAAAAACTTATGAGATAGTGAACTCTGCACACAAACCTTCAAAACTGCTGTTTGCCTTAATAGAGTCATGCGGAATAAGAACATAATACCATGGTTTTCCGTCATGCGTGACAGAATAATGCGTTGCATGACGACACCATTGAACTGCTGCTTTTCTTTTTTTCAAAACAATAGCATTTTGTATTTCAGAGGCTTTTTTAGGCTCACAAAGATATTTAGCATTCCTCGTTTCCACCACAAAGTCTGGTTCGTAAGTTGATCCTTTATCATATTCGATCTTGAAAAAACCTCGTGCGGGTTTCATCCATTTCAATACTTGGGCATCATCCTCTAATATCTGAGCAAATCGTAATTCCCCTTCTACTGAATCAAACTTTTGCAAAGGGTAACAGCATTTTCTAAAGCCGCTGAATACAAGTTTTTTAATATTGCTTTTAATGGCTGGAATATTCCTAAAATCAACAGGAGATGTCCCTTGTGGCAATACATAATGGATAGGTGTTAAAGTTGTAAAACCTCGTGTCACTTTAACGTCATAATCTTTTTGTGTCTCCCATTGATGTTCTCTTAATTGTGCAACAATAAAATTATTAAGTTTATGCTGATAATGAATTAATACATTCTCAACGGCCGTATCATTGGGTAAATAAGATCGGAAATGCTCAACCATCTGACCAGCCAATTTTCGTAATAACAGCGTATGGCTATCATAATCGATAAAGTCATTATCAATTAAATCACGAATGATATAATTTTCAAGATGAGGCTCTTTAACATATTCATTCTTAGAAGTGAGAAAAATGCTTTTATGTGTCCGCAATTCTCGAATTAAAAGCTCTTTACTAACAGGTTGCAAATTTAAGCTTTCTAGATTTTTCAAATCAAAATCAGAAAAACCATAAGTAACCTCACGCGAAGGAATAAGTACAATATTGGGAATATCTATGATCAATTCTGATAATTGTTTTGTCATAATTGTAACGACTTTTGACACAAGAGACTGCTGTGCTAGTGGCATGGTGCTCATAATTCTATTGCTTATTTTTTCTTGTATCGGCGCAGAAAAAAGCATTTGAGAACTTGGTAAATTATTATTCTCTTTGATAATATTCCACGTGATAGCAGCAATTTCTTGCTCTTCGGGCGTTAATATAGGGAAATTTGTATTCCGTAACATGATATTTTGTAAATCAGATGCTCCATTTATATCAGAATGACGCGTTACCACTGTTTGCATCAATAAAGCTTCTGCTTGACTTGGAACTGTCACTATATCTGTCTTTTCAGGGGGTATATCCCCCCCTGTTCCAATCTCAATATGTTTTTTTATAATGGAGTTTGGATCGTTTGCACGATCAATAATATCTTGAAAACGATCATGCGCAATAATTGTTAAACGATCAATAGCTTCTACACCTGTCCTATATCCATAAGGCAAACGCAATCCACGCCCAATAGTTTGTTCTGTTAAAATTTCTGACGCAGATGCACGCAACGGTACAATCGTATAGAGATTGCTAACATCCCACCCCTCCTTTAATTTATTAACGTGAATAACAATTTCTGTTGGTTCATGAGGATCCTCAATCGCAATAAGCTTTTGAATATTTTGATCTTCTTCTATATTCGACTGTTTTGTATGAATCTCTGCGACTTTTCCCTTATAAGCCCCTGAAAAAAAATCTTCTGATTCCAAAAAGTCACGCAATTTCTGTGCATGATTTGTATCTTGAGCAACAACTAAAATAAAAGGCTTAACGAATTTTTTGTTATAATCCTTGGCATAGGTAATTAAATCTGCTTTTACATTTTCATGGGCATGAATCGCATCTTGTAATTTAATATATTCTAATTGCTCAGATGTATAATTTTGAGCTTGAAAGTCTTTACGTGTAGCAACCGCAGGTTCTTTTACAAAACCATCCCTCATAGCCTCTGCAAGTGAATAATGATAAACAACATTTTTAAAATTTACAGGTTTTGCCCCTATTGTTTTTGGTGTTGCTGTAAGCTCTATTCCTAATATAGGTTTTAACTCATTAATTGCCGATGCACCAGCAGAAGCACGATAACGATGTGCTTCATCCATTAACAAAACTAAATCAGGAAGATTTGCGAGATAATCAAAATAACTTTCGCCAATCGTTTCTTGTAAGCGTTTAATACGCGGAACACTAGACTTTAGTGCACCTTTTTTATTATCCGTTGTATTAATTTTAGAAATATTAAAAATATTGATAAAGGCTGTATCCCTATTTTCAAACAAACGCTTTTGTCCGTGATAATGGTGTTCATCAGCACGAATACCTTTACCACTTTCATAATCTTCACCTGTAATAATAACGGGTCTATTGGCAATAAATTCACTCATTCCATTGAAAACATACTTCGAACTTTGGGGACTAAAATCCTGTTTTAACTTTTCATAAATAGTCAAATTTGGCGCTAAAACAAAAAAATGGCGACTGCGACCTGTTAAATAAAGATAGCTGATAAAAGCACCCATAAGTCGCGTTTTCCCAACACCCGTTGCTAAGGCAAAACAAAAAGAGGGAAAGTTTCGTTCAAAATCTTGTACAGAAGGATAAAGATTTTTTATCACTTTCAACTCTGCAACCAAATCAGCATTTTTAGAAAGTTCTATATTTTCTAAGATTTTTACCAAAATATTTAAAGATTCACGTTGAGGATCCCGTAACGATAAGCGAGAAGAAATTCTTTTTTCAACAGTGTTCATGAAAAACTCCGCTTTTTATATATTATTCAAATAGATCTAATTCTGCTTGCGCAATATCTTTATTTTTGTTGTTTTCTTTTACTACAATCACTGGTTCAAGATTGGACACATTTAAACTGTAATCATCCCTTCCCCATTCGCATTTTTCTAATACTGCACGGGGGATTTTAGTGAGTGTAAGATTTTCAAAGGATGCTGATTTTGTATCAAAGGCTGTGCCACAAATCAGCAACGTGCGATGAGAGCCTACCTCTTCACTCATTATACGGAGTTGTTCATGGGTCATAGCGCTTGTTGTGACATAAATATAATCTGTTTCAGTTGAATACCCTTGCATCCAATAATGATTTTCATCAGGTGCGTAGGTAAATCCCATATGCTTGCACATTGCTTCTGAAAGCATCGCAGCATTATATTCGCGACTAATAATCCATTGTCCCCATGGATCTTTTTGTAACAGAGAAGGTGCAAGGCGATAATAGCGAAATCCACCGCCACCTTGCCAATTAACACTTTTGGAAATTCCCCCTTGATCAGTTCCATCAATCACTTGTTTTAAACGAGGGATAATATGGGTATGACAATGTTCACCAAGTTCAATCATAATCCACTTGCGTCCCATTTTATGGGCAACAGCACCGGTCGTGCCAGAACCAGCAAAGGAATCTAGTACAAGATCACCGGGATTTGTAGATATCTTAATAATTCTTTGAAGAAGATGTTCAGGTTTCGGCGTATTAAATAACTCTACTTCATGATTAATAAATATTTTTTTTAATTCATCTTTAGCATTTGCATTATTGGAGAGACCTATCCAGATAGTTTCTGGAATACTTCCTTTATTTTCTGAAAGAAAAAATTTACGGTATAAATTATTTCCTTTAATAAGAAGGCGATCCTCTTTATCTAACTGCTGCATACTTTCTAGATTAACAAGCCAAAGGCGTTTAGAAAAAAACTTCCCTGTTTTGGTGGTGTATTCATATTCAGATCCGCCTTGCTGTCTAGCCCACAACCCAAGAATACGATATGCACCTCTTGAATCATTATCTGGATTTACATATGCTTTTTTTGTTACATCATCTAATTCAATTCGATTAATATAAAATTTTGAAAAGTTTTTTGCATAAACTAAGATATGATCGTGGGTTGTGCTAAAATAACGAGAAGAATTATCCTTTCCTCTTTTTTTATGCCATATGAGATTAGCAACAAAATTATTACGTCCAAATAACTCATCACACAGTATTTTAGCATAATGTATTTCATTGTCATCCAACTGCATAAAAAGCGCACCATCATCTGCCAGTAAATGATGTAACAATTCTAGCCTATCTCTCATAAGGCTGAGCCATATGGAATGCTCTAAACCATCTTCATAATGTTCAAAGGCATTGCCTGTATTATAAGGCGGATCGATATAGATACATTTTACCTTCCCCATATATTCTTGTTCAAGCGCTTTGAGTGCGAGCAAATTGTCACCAAAAATAAGTTTATTATCAAAAATATCTTGGGATGATATTTGATGCGAAGCGTGATAAGATTTTTCAAGATCTTCTAATAAGATACGAGGCTCTAGTTTTGGGCGTTTTTCTTTTCCAATCCAGTTAAGTTCTAATTTTTGTTTATTATAACTCATGCGATCGTCCTTAAATTTAAACGCTTGTGAAAAGTAAACAGCTTATTCATGAATGGCTAAATTAGAGTCTCTTAACAATACTTTTAGTACCATCCGACAGCAATTTGCGCTTCTTCTGACATACACTCAGGCGTCCACGGTGGATCAAAAGTCATAGTGACTTCAACATGCGAAACCCCTTCAACAGCACTGACAGCATTTTCCACCCACCCTGGCATTTCACCAGCAACAGGACAGCCTGGCGCTGTAAGAGTCATTTCAATTTTTACTGAACGATCATCTTCAATATCAATACGGTAAATCAGTCCTAGCTCATAAATATCAGCAGGAATCTCTGGATCATAAACTGTTTTAAGAGCAGCAATAATATCATTCGTCATACGATCAATTTCTTCTGCGGGAATTGTTGATATGTAAGATTTTTTATTTTCGCTTACAGTTTCAGCAGATTCTGTAGAATGACGCTCTTCTATTAACTCACCCATTAAAAAATGTCCTTGTTTCTTTTAATGCTTTGACCAATTGATCTATATCTTCTTGAGTATTATACATAGCCAACGATGCACGACAAATAGATGTTAAACCAAACCGCTGTAATAAAGGCTGTGCACAATGAGTTCCTGCACGTATTGCAACCCCTTTTCTATCAATAAACATAGCGATATCATGAGCGTGAATACCTTCAATTGTAAATGATATAATCGCTCCTTTATTGGGAGAATGACCATAAATACGCAATGATTCAATTGTTTTAAGCTTTTCATGCGCATAAGCTGAAAGAGACATTTCATGGGCATGAATTGTACTGAGACCTCTCTCTTGTATATAGTCAATGGCCGCAGCTAATCCAATAGCTTCAACGATAGGAGGTGTACCTGCTTCAAAACGATAAGGAGGAGCATTATAAAGAACCTTATCGGTTGTTACCTCTTCAATCATTTCACCTCCCCCTTGAAAAGGATGCATTTCCTCTAACCGGTGTTCCTTACCATAAAGAACGCCAACACCAGTGGGACCATAAAGCTTATGTCCTGTAAAGACATACCAATCACAATCGAGATCTTGTACATCAACGGTTAAATGTATTGCTCCTTGAGAACCATCAACAAGAACAGGAATAGAGTTTTGATGTGCTTGTTTAATCATCTCTTTAACAGGAGGCACAGTCCCTAATATATTAGACATATGCGTTATAGCGACAAGCCGCGTTTTTTCACTTAAAGCCTTTTGAAAATCCTCAATATGCAGAACACCATTTTCATCAACGGGAACAAAAATAAGCTTCACCCCTTTTTGTTCACGCAGAAAATGCCAAGGAATAATATTTGCATGATGTTCCATGATTGTTAGAACAATTTCATCACCTTCCTTGAGTTTGGGCATAGCCCAACCATAAGCAACCGTATTAATCGCTTCTGTTGCATTTTTCGTAAAAACAATTTCTTCAGCTTTTTGAGCATTTAGAAAAACACGAACAGTTTCACGAGAATTTTCATAGGATTGTGTTGCTGTATTGGCTAAAAAATATATTCCCCTATGCACATTAGCATAACAATGGTGATAATAATTATTCATTGCATTGAGTACTGATTGCGGCTTTTGTGCAGAAGCACCACTATCAAGATATGCTAATCGCTTTCCATAAACTTGATGATGCAAAAGAGGAAAATCACGTCGAATTTCGTCGACATTATAATTGAGCGTTTGTACGTCATTTTCCATTTTTTCTCTCTTAAACATTTTTTTTAAGCCATTGACCAATGATATTTTCCAAAACAGTCTGGATATCACCTTGCTTGATGTCATCAATAAGCTCGGCAATAAATCCTTTAATCAAAAGAGCACGAGCCGTTTTAAAGGGGATACCGCGCGCCATAAGATAGAAAAGATAATCATGATTAATATTTGCAACTGTTGCGCCATGGCCGCAGGCAACATCATCAGCAAAAATCTCCAATTCAGGCTTTGCATTAAATTCTGCATCATCTGAAAGGATAAGGCTATTGCAAGCCATGCGTGCATCGGTTTTTTGCGCTTTTTGAGCAACACGTATGATCCCCTGAAAAACACCCACAGCCTTATCTGTAACCACATTGCGTATAATTTCAGTTGATGTTGAATTTTCTTCCACGTGACGAACAGTCATTGTAAGATCACTATGTGTTTGTCCTGATAGTAAATTTATAACGCGTAATTGAAAATCAGATTTTTCCCCCTGTAACTCAATATCGACTTCCTGACGATTAAGTTGACTCCCTATATTAATGACATAAAGTGATAATTTTGCTCCTTGAGCAAGAACAGCACGCAATCGACCAAATTGCGTAGAATTAAAACCACGATTGCGAATAAGAATCCAAGTAACATCACTATGGGCGGCAATATTTAATGAAAATATTGAACTGACAAAAGCATCTTGATCATTGCCAACCTGATGTTCAACAAATATAACTTGACTATTTTTATCAACTTTTATGTCTGAAAAAGTATGAGATTGTCCTCCCATTTGTATATTTTGTAATTCAATGCATCTATTTAACTTTGTATTTTCAGGAATGTGAAAAAGCCAACCATCTGTAACGAAAGCTGTATTTAATTGCCCAATGAAGTCCTCATCAGAAATGTTTTGACCTATCAATACAGAATTATCTTCTAATGCATCTGAAAGGCGTTTTACTGTAATTTTGTCTATCTTTGACCGCGTTGCTACTTTTCCATTGTTCATGGAAAAAACAGCGCTTTCTGAAAGTAATGTATCAACCGATTGATTGTCTTGATCTTTTGAAAAATTGCTCACAGACTTCAGTAATGTGCGCAGATTGGTATAGTGCCAATTTTCGATTTTACGAGAAGGAAGACGTGTCGTTAGAAACTGATCAATAGCTTTCTTGCGGATTGCACACACGGCTTTACTACCCGGTAGCTCATTGATATACTGATTAAAATTACTAAGTATATTTTCTTCAACCGCTAACAAGTTTTGTTGTACCTTCATAATACCTTCAAACTGCCTCCCTGATAAGATCAGCATACCCATTTTGCTCTAAATAAAGCGCTAGGGATTTATCTCCGCTTTTAATAATTCGTCCTTTATAGAGAACATGTACCGTATCTGGAATAATATAATTAAGCAGCCGTTGATAATGGGTAATCACTAAAAATGAACGTTTTGAATCCCGAAGTTTATTAACACCATCTGCAACAATTTTTAATGCATCAATATCTAAACCAGAATCCGTTTCATCTAAAATGCAAAGTTTAGGTTCAAGAAGTGCCATTTGTAAAATTTCAGCACGTTTTTTTTCTCCCCCTGAAAAACCTACATTTAATGGACGTTTTAGCATGTCCATATCTATTTCAAGCTTAGCTGAAACCTCCTTAACATATTTTATAAATTCAGGAATTTTAAGCTCTTCATCACCTCGCGCTTTGCGTTGAGAATTCATCGCGACTTTTAAAAATTCCATCGTTGCTACCCCTGGTATTTCCATTGGATATTGAAATGCAAGAAAAATACCATATGCAGCACGTTCTGCTGGATCCATTTCTAAAATTGATTGTCCATTATAGAGAATATCGCCTTCTATTACTTCATAATCATCACGACCAGCAAGCAAATAAGATAAAGTTGATTTTCCGGCACCATTTTGTCCCATGATCGCGGCAACTTCTCCATCTTGAACCGTCAAGTTT
Source organism: Bartonella sp. ML70XJBT (assembly GCF_028618425.1). Classification (NCBI taxonomy): domain Bacteria; kingdom Pseudomonadati; phylum Pseudomonadota; class Alphaproteobacteria; order Hyphomicrobiales; family Bartonellaceae; genus Bartonella; species Bartonella sp. ML70XJBT. The sequence goes on along the minus strand of NZ_JAQISX010000002.1, from coordinate 140,871 downwards.
AAACCACGAATAACTTCTGTATCGGTCCCAGCAATACGGGCACGTAAATTTTTTATCTCTAACATCATTTAATCCTGTTCTGGCTGCTTTTTTCAGATACTAATGCATACTATTTTTTCTTAGCACCCATCTCCTTTTGTAATCACCATAGAAGTTATTTTTTTACATTATTGTCTACTATTACAGCTCTTCTTCAATTTATCTCATTAAATAGAATTATCCAACACTCCCCTCAAGGCTAATACCAATAAGCTTTTGAGCCTCGACAGCAAACTCCATGGGAAGTTTTTGAATAACTTCTTTTACAAAACCATTGACAATTAATGCAATTGCCTCTTCTTCGGGAATTCCTCTCTGCATAACATAAAAAAGTTGGTCATCAGAAATTTTTGATGTGGTGGCTTCATGTTCAAATTGAGCTGTTGCGTTTTTTGCTTCAATATAAGGCACTGTATGGGCCCCACAATCATTCCCAATTAACAAACTATCACATTGTGTAAAGTTACGCGCATTTTGTGCTTTTCGATGAGCTGTGACTTGTCCTCGATAAGTGTTATTTGAAAAACCAGCAGAAATACCTTTGGAAATAATACGACTGGAGGTATTTTTTCCTAAATGAATCATTTTTGTACCGGAATCAATTTGTTGATGACCGTTTGCAACGGCAATAGAATAAAATTCTCCACGCGCGTTATCTCCACGCAGTAAACAGGATGGATATTTCCAAGTAATCGCAGAACCAGTCTCCACTTGTGTCCATGAAATTTTAGAGTTATGCCCTCGACAATCTCCACGCTTCGTTACAAAATTATAAATACCACCCTTTCCATCTTTATCGCCAGGGTACCAATTTTGTACTGTAGAATATTTAATCTCTGCATTCTCAAGGGCAACAAGCTCAACGACAGCAGCATGAAGTTGATTTTCATCACGTTGGGGAGCTGTACACCCTTCAAGATAAGAAACATAGGAATCTTCAGCAGCAATAATCAATGTTCGCTCAAATTGCCCTGTATTGCGTTCATTAATTCTAAAGTAAGTTGAAAGCTCCATAGGGCAACGAACTCCTTTAGGAATATAAACAAATGAACCATCTGTAAAGACAGCTGCATTTAAGGCCGCATAATAATTATCCCCCACCGGTACAACTGTTCCCAAATATTCTTTAATAAGCTCAGGATGTTCAATAATAGCCTCTGAAATAGAACAAAAAATTACACCAGCACGTGCCAGTTCTTTTTTAAATGTTGTCACAACCGAAACAGAATCAAAGACCGCATCAACAGCCACTTGCCCTGATATAGACACACTGTCATCAAATGTAGAGGGATCAGACTGTTTTCTTACCCCAGCTAAAATTTCTTGTTCTTTAAGAGGAATGCCAAGTTTTTCGTATGTTGCTAATAACTCAGGATCCACTTCGTCTAAAGATTTTGGTCCTGTATGATTTTTAGGAGCAGCATAATAATAAAGCTCCTGAAAATTAATTTTAGGATATTCAAGACGTGCCCAATGAGGCTCTTGCATTGTCAACCAACGGCGGTAAGCTTGTAAGCGCCATGTTAGCATCCATTCAGGCTCATTTTTTTTAGCAGAAATAAATTTAATAATATCTTCATTCAAACCTTTCGGTGCTTTATCCGTTTTAATTTTCGTTTCAAAGCCATATTTATATTGGTCAACATCTATTTCACGGACTTGGCGTATCGTTTCTTCTACTGCCGGCATAAATCTTCTCCATCTTTTGGCATCAAAAACCGGTAACTAAAAGTCTTGTTTTACAAGATTAAAATTAAGTAAGTCATTTCCTAGGCTATAGGCAAAGTGCTAAAATTTCAATCAAAGTTATTTTATTATTTAAAATAATTCTAATTTTATCCCTTTTTCTTGCTTATCATTTGAGAAAAAAATAATAGAAAATCATCAATATCTTTAGAGGTTGTGTCACGTCCCAGCGAAATGCGAATGGCACCATTTGGAACATGATACCCCATTGCTTCCAAAACTTTACTTTGTTTTACTTTTCCCGAAGAACAAGCAGAACCAGATGATACTGAAAAACCTTCTAAGTCAAAAACAATTTGCATGGTTTCAGCTTTTATATTTTTCACGGTAAAGTAAGTTGTATTCGGCAAACGTTGAACTCTTTTGCCAAAAATTTCAACATTTTGGCTTATTTTTTGAAGCCCATCTTCTAATTTATTACGTAAATATAGTAACTGTTTTATCTCTTCCTGCGTGAGACGATCAGTCATCGCTGCTCCAAAAGCAGCAATAAGAGGCAATGCTTCTGTTCCTCCCCGTAAGCCCTTTTCTTGTCCTCCTCCAGTAATAAGAGGATGTGGCATGAGGAGATTGCCACATGAAACAAAAGCACCAACGCCTTTAGGACCACCAACTTTATGTGCAGAGAGTATAAAAAAGTCTCCTCCTAGCTGATGAATATCAACAAGATTTTTATCGATATATTGTGATAAATCAACAATAAGAGTACCACCTAAATCACGAACAATAGGCGCTATTTCTTTTAACGGTTGAATAACACCCGTTTCACTATTTGCTGCTTGAATAGCAACAAGAGGTAAACCTTTTGTTTTATCGTGAGCCCTTAAGAGTGATGCTAATTTATCTTGTTGAATAAGCCCATCTTGATCAACAGCAATGACACTTATCAATTCTCTAGAAAAACGCCCTCCCTCTGCAACAGAAGGGTGTTCAGTTGCTCCTCGGTAAAGATGAGAAAATTGAACCTTTGCATTCCCCATCGTGTAAAAAGGTGTTAACAAAGTCATTGCTGCTTCACTCGCACCAGAGGTAAAGACAACGTTATCTGGATCTGTTTTAAGATTTTCAGCGATTTGTCGACGTGCCTTTTGCAATAAAGTTTTAGCAGCACGCCCTTCCCTATGAACGGATGATGGATTACCAAATGTCTCTAAAGATTCCAGTAACGCTATCCGCGCTATTTTCTTGAGTGGTGTTGTTGCGTTATGATCAAAATATCGGCGTTTTATAACCATTTTACATCGCAATCATTAATCTTATAATTGATTAAAAAAAATAACGCAATTTTCTTGAAAAGTGCACTTAAAAAAGAATATCTAATGATTATTTAGGATTCTATGGTAAAAGTCGACCAAGGTCAATGAGAGCCTTTTATAGCATTTAAGGAGCATTTTATGCCAGAAATTATTTTTAACGGTCCCGCGGGTCGGCTCGAAGGACGTTATCAACCTTCCCAACAAAAAAATGCACCCATTGCAATCATTTTGCATCCTCATCCTCAATTTGGTGGAACGATGAATCATAAAATTGTCTACGATCTCTTTTATATGTTCCAACAACGTGGCTTTACAACTTTACGTTTTAACTTTCGTGGTATTGGTCGCAGTCAGGGGGAGTTTGATTATGGAATAGGAGAACTTTCAGATGCTGCAGCAGCTCTCGATTGGGTGCAAACACAACATCCAGACTCTAAAAATTGCTGGGTAGCAGGATATTCATTTGGAGCATGGATTGGCATGCAACTTTTAATGCGCCGACCGGAAATTGAGGGTTTTATATCTGTTGCCCCTCAGCCTAATGTTTATGACTTTTCATTTCTTGCACCTTGTCCCTCCTCTGGGCTTATCATTCATGGTGGTATCGATAAAGTTGCCCCCCCAAAAGACGTTCAAATGCTTGTTGATAAATTAAAAACACAAAAAGGTATTATCATTACACAAGAAATACTAGAAGGAGCTAATCACTTTTTTAGTGGATGCCATGAAGAACTTATTGAACGATGTGCCCACTATTTGGATAATCATATCACCAATGAATTTCTCGCTCCTCCTCCTGAAATACTTTCACTTACTTAGGAAAATACAACAGATTTATAAAAAGTCAGCAAAAACCATCCCTGATCATAACAATGTTATTTTTTTAGACTGTATTTGCGATTTTTCTAAGTTTTATTTTAGGATAGAAACGAAGATAAAAAAGTGTCTTTTTTTATTTACTGGTTTTTGTTAAATTATCTTTTTAAGCGTAAAAAGGGAATGATACCCGTATTATTATCTTCATTACGAATATTTCTGGTTCTCTTGTGATATATGTCATTTATGGTAGATAAAGCATGAATGATCCATTATATAATCATCTATTATATAAAATGATTGCTCTCTTAAATTAGGAAATTAACTCTGTGTTTGCCTTTAAATCTGATTTTTTACATATTATGAGTGAGCGTGGTTTTATCCACCAAATTTCGGATGAAAAAGGCTTAGATAATCTTTTTTCAAAAGAAACTGTAAGTGCTTATACTGGATTTGATCCAACAGCATCAAGCTTACATGCTGGAAGTCTTCTTCAGATTATGATGCTTTATTGGCTACAAAAAACGGGACATCGCCCCATTGCTTTGATGGGCGGAGGGACAGGATTGATCGGTGATCCTTCCTTTAAAGATGAAGCACGACGGCTTCTAACACAAGATGATATTGCAGCTAATATTGATGGTATTAAAAAGGTATTTGCTAACTATTTGACATTCGGTGATCGAGAAACCGATGCTTGTATTGTGAATAATGCTGAATGGTTGTGCAATTTAAACTACTTAGAATTTTTGCGTGATGTAGGAAAACATTTTTCTGTCAACCGTATGTTGTCATTTGATTCTGTTAAACTCAGACTTGAGCGTGAACACTCTTTGTCCTTCTTAGAGTTTAATTATATGATTCTGCAAGCTTATGACTTTGTTGAACTTTATAAACGTTACGGCCTGCGTATGCAAATGGGGGGCTCTGATCAATGGGGCAACATTATTAACGGAATCGAATTAGGGCATCGTTTAGGAACACCACAATTATATGCATTAACATCACCATTGCTGACGACCTCTTCCGGTGCCAAAATGGGTAAATCATTGAATGGTGCTGTGTGGCTTAATGCTGATATGCTTTCGCCTTATCAATTTTGGCAATATTGGCGCAATACAGAAGACGCTGATGTAACACGATTTTTAAAGCTCTATACCACATTACCCATGGATGAGATTCTCAAACTTTCTCTCTTACAAGGGACTGAAATTAACGAAGCAAAAAAAATTCTTGCAACAGAAATTACCGCAATGTTGCATGGGCGGACTCTTGCCGAAGCAGCCGCAGAAACTGCCCGCAAAACGTTTGAAGAAAAAACACTTGGAGAAAATCTTCCAACAGTTGAAATGAACACAATAGAATTAAAAACGGGTGCTGGATTACTCTCTCTTTTAGTAAAAGCAGGACTTGCAAAATCAAACAGTGAGGCACGCCGTCATATTCAAGGTGGAGGGATACGTGTTAATGATCAAGTCATAAAGGATGAAACATACCTTGTTATTGAAAAAGATGTCACAGCAGAAGGAATTATTAAACTTTCTTTTGGTAAGAAAAAGCATGTATTGATCAAATCTCTATGATCTATTGATGTTTTATTCATTCTATAGATTTTTATTCCATGAGAGTGATGTTTCTTGTACCTCCTTTATTCATTTTTTATTTAATTTTTATGAAAGAATAATTTCTATATGATAGCAAAAAAACTTTGAAATAATTTTCTTCTAAAGAGTTGAAACTTTATTCCTTCTCTGTCATGCTGCTAATTGATCTTTTAACTCAAAAAGAAAGATAGAACATGATAAAATCAATGAAAGGAACTCTTGCTCCTGATTTTAACTTGCCACGTGATGGAGGAGAGATGGTTTGTCTTTCTGACTTTAGGGACAAGCCTGTTGTCTTATATTTTTATCCCAAAGATGACACGAGTGGATGCACAAGCGAGGCTCTTGATTTTACAAAATTAAAAACGAAATTTGATGAAATCGGTGTTGCTGTTATTGGCATCTCTCCAGATAATGTAAAAAAACACGATAAATTTAAAGTAAAACATGGGCTTGATGTCATTTTGGCTTCTGATGAAGAAAAAACAACCCTTGAAGCTTATGGTGTTTGGGTAGAGAAAAGTATGTATGGACGCAAATATATGGGTGTCGAACGAAGCACTTTTTTAATTAATGCAAATGGAAAAATCATAGAAGAATGGCGCAAAGTGAGCGTATCTGGACACGCTGAAAATGTTTTAGCAGCAGCAAAGCTTTTACTATCGTCATAATGACATATGAGCTAGGAGTATACGATATTTAAAAGCAATGGCGTTCCTCCTCAATTGATTTTATTTTTCCAAAGAATTCAATTTTTATAATATGTTAATTTATAAGATTAGCTGGTTATTTATTCTTTAAATTAATCCTCATGATATCGTAAATTCTCTCCTTTCAGATTTTTCTTATCTTAAATGAATCAAAAAATTCACGTGTTCCTGTCATAAGAAGAATTGACTTGTGAGAAAAGACTTTGAAAAAAGGAACAAAAAAACACCTCTTTGAATCCTACACCTAGCAAGAGTTATCTATATATCACAGCATTAATAAAACAAGCAATTTAAGAAATAAATCTACACAGCTTGAAGGAGGGATATATCATTAGTGAATATCTTCAATTTCTTTGTCTTTTCCATAAATACGTTGAGAAAGTGCAGCCTCTATAAATGAATCTAAGTTCCCATTAAGGACAGATTGTGGATCAGTACTTTCAATCCCTGTACGCAAGTCTTTTACAAGTTGATAAGGTTGAATAACATAAGATCTAATTTGATGTCCCCATCCAATTTCTGTTTTAGAAGATTCAACAGCATTGGTTTCTTCTTCTCTTTTTTTGAGTTCCTCTTCATAAAGGCGAGCACGGAGCATTGACCAAGCTGTGGCGCGATTTTTATGCTGAGAACGCTCCGTTTGACATTGAACTACAATACCCGTTTTCATATGTGTGATACGAACGGCAGAATCTGTCGTATTAACATGTTGTCCTCCTGCTCCCGATGCACGATAGGTATCAATACGTACATCTGCTTCTGAAACATCAACTTCAATATCATCATCAATAACTGGATAAACCCAAATGCTTGCAAAAGAGGTATGGCGCTTTGCATTCGAATCAAATGGAGAAATTCGTACTAAGCGATGAACGCCTGATTCTGTTTTTAACAATCCATAAGCATTATGCCCTTTTACCAGAATCGTCGCTGACTTTATTCCTGCCTCTTCTCCATCATGAATTTCTAAAACTTCAACCTTCATTTCATGGTATTCAGCCCAGCGCATATACATACGCAACAACATAGAAGCCCAATCTTGGCTTTCTGTTCCACCCGCCCCTGCATGAACTTCTAAATAGGTATCATTAGGGTCTGCCTCTCCTGAAAGAAGCACATCAATTTGCCTTTTATCGATCTCACTTTTAAGATTACGTATTGAATTTTCCGCCTCAGCGATAATTTCAATATCACTTTCTTCTTCCCCCATCGCAATGAGCTCAATGCATTCTTCAAGTGTTTTTGTAAATGATAAAAGAGCACAGATTGAATCATCAAGACGCTGACGCTCACGCATCATATCTTGTGCTTGTTGTGCATCATCCCAAAGTTTAGGATCTTCTGCTTTTTGATTAAGATATTCGAGACGCTTTAATGATTGATCCCAGTTAAAGATGCCCCCTTAGCAACTGAATTGCTTGTCGGATTTCATCAACTAATGTTTCTATTTCTGCTCGCATAATTTAACACCGTATTTTTTTACACTCTTTCTGGTATGTTCTTAACATTTTACACAAATTCAATAGCTTTTATCAAAAAAATGGAACGGATCCATCTTTCTATTTACAGGGCCAACACTATTAAAAAAACAGATAAAAACCAAGACTCATAGAAAAGGAGATTTCGTTGGTTAATACAGCCCCCCTGTTCCACTTTCAAGGGCTTTATTAACTTGTGGAGAAGTGGTTATTGCTGGAACACCTTCTTGAAAAGAATCCGTCCCCCCAATGACTTGATATATATCAGCAGGACCAGTTCCTGGTTTAAATGCTTCTATAATGACATCGTGATCTCCTCTTTCCGCAAGCATTCCTGTTTTTCGATTAATTGGCATTAAAATCATACCCTTCGGCATCTTAAAGGGAACATCCGGTTTTCCTTTAAAAGCATCTTCCATAAATTCACCAAAAATAGGTGCTGCCAATGAACTTCCCGTCCCGTTGTATCCCAACGATGCTGGTTGATCGTAGCCAACAAAAACGCCAACGACGAGGTCAGGGGTAAATCCCATAAACCAAACATCTTTGGAATCATTGGTTGTTCCTGTTTTAGCAGCAATATGCCTATTGAGATAACGTAAACGCGCTGCAGTACCACGCTGAACAACCCCTTCCATCATCGATGTAATCTGATAAGCTGTCATAGGATCAAGAACTTGATCTCTCTCATCAATTAAAGTGGGTTCCCTTTGATTATTCCATGAATTCGCATTACAATTTTCGCAAATACGATCATCATGACGATAAATTGTCTTCCCATAACGATCTTGAATTCGGTCTATCAAAGAAGGTTTAATAGAGCGTCCTCCATTAGCTATGACAGAATAAGCTGTAACCATTCGTAAAACTGTTGTTTCAGCGGCTCCTAGGGCCATGGGAAGATAAGGTTGTAATTTATCGACCACGCCAAAACGCTCTGCATATTCAGCGACAAGAGGCATTCCCATATCATTGGCAAGCCTTACTGTCATAAGATTACGAGAATGCTCAATACCATAACGCAACGTTGAAGGTCCTGCAAAAGTACCACCATAATTTTTAGGTTGCCAAACCTCACCATTATATTGGCGAACTTCGATGGGACCATCTAAAATAACCGATGCTGGTGTATACCCATTATCAAGTGCTGCTGAATACACAATGGGCTTAAATGCAGAACCAGCCTGACGATAAGCTTGTGTTGCACGATTAAATTCAGATGCTGCAAAAGAAAAACCTCCCACCATTGCAAGAACGCGCCCTGTGTGCGGCTCCATAGCAACAATCGCACCTTCAACCTTAGGAATTTGTTGTAAACGATAAGTGTTATTTGTATTGGGTAGCTTTTCAACAAAAATGACATCCCCAACTTGCAGAACATGAGACAAGCTCTGAACAGTTCTTCGATAACCATTTTCTTTCACAACATGGAGTGCCCATTTTGAATTAGCTTCAGATAAAACAGCAATTTCTCGTTTTTTTGAGAGCATACCAGAAGCTTCGCGCTGCGGTTGTAAACCAATCTCTATTTTATTGGGATTTGCAGAAAGAACAACCGCTAAACGCCATTCAGGAACATCACTTAATCCTGTGATATTTGCAAGCTCAGCCCCCCAATCATCATCTTTCTTATCAATATGCGCATAAGCTCCACGCCATCCGTGTGCATGATCAAATTTAATTAATCCATTTTGCAAAGCCCGCCGAGCAATTATTTGTAAATTAGGATCAAGCGTTGTACGGATGGACAGCCCACCTTCATAAAGTGTTTTAGCCCCATAGCGATGCATTAAACGGCGACGTACTTCTTCAGTAAAATAATCAGCTGCAAAAACATAGCTATCACTTCCACGTATTCTCGCTCCCAAAGGTTTAGCTTTTGCTTTTTCACCTTGTTCACGGGTTATATAACTATTTGCAACCATCCGATCTATAACCCAATTGCGCCGATCAATAGCACGCTGTGTATTCTTAAATGGATCATAATTTGCTGGTCCTTTTGGAAGTGCAGCCAAATAAGCACATTGTTCTAACGTCAGATCATTGACGGATTTATTGAAATAGGTCAAAGAGGCAGCTGCTATACCATAAGTACCACGCCCCAAATAAATTTCATTGAGATAAAGTTCGAGAATATGATCTTTTGAGTAAGTTTTCTCAATACGCATTGCTAAAATAGCTTCCTTAAATTTACGCTCTAACGTTGTTTCTGAACTTAAAAGGAAGTTTTTAGCGACTTGCTGCGTTATAGTTGATGCGCCTTCAGGACGTCTTCCAGAACCAATATTACGAATATTATTGATCAAAGCGCGAGAAAGTCCTTCGGGATCTAAACCAAAATGATGATAAAAATTTTTATCTTCAGCCGAAATAAAAGCATCTTTAACAAGCTTTGGGATTGATTGAATCGGTAAATAGAGGCGATGTTTTGTTGCAAACTCTGCCATAAGACGGCCATCAGAAGCATGGACACGAGTCATTACCGGTGGCTCATAAAGTGAAAGAACTTCATAATCAGGAAGTGCATTTGCTTGACCACTGGTCATAACACCCCATGTTATTGCGCTATAAAGTCCAGTAGCAACGAAAAAACGAGGAAGATATTTAAAAAAAATCATCATAAAAACGGCTGTCGCTTTCTTAAGAATTGATCAAAGAAAAAATATGTAACTTCAATCACACCACGTGGATATCACGCACACAAGATTGAAAAAAGAAAATTTGTTTTCTATCTTTATATTTATACTAGGGTAAATTAAAATCCCATATTAATTACTCTATTTTCTTAAAAATTTAAAGAGGCTGTAGCATTTTCTGTCTATATTCAGCGAATTGACGAATAGAATGAGCAATTGAGAGAGCCATCTGTTTTCTCCAATGAGGATCGTTTAATAATTTTTCATCCTCTTTATTGGATAGATACCCGATCTCTATCAAGACAGAGGGAATATCTGAAGCTCTTAAAACTTGAAAATTAGCATAGCGATGAGGATTATTGATTAAGTTGATATGACTCTTTGATAAACTTGAAATAACACTATTTGCAAAATTAACCGAAAATGTATGCGTTTCACGTCGTGTAAGATCCAGCAAGATATCTGTAACTTCAAGCGTTTCATCTGCAGGCAAACCATCAAGCAAATCAACTTTATTTTCACTTTCAGCTAAAGATTTAGCAATGGCATCAGAGGCTTTATCTGATATGGTATACACTGTGGCTCCACGAAGGGAATGAACATCAATTGTATCTGCGTGAATAGATATAAAAAGATCAGCACCAAACTCTTGCGCTTTTTTTACTCTTTCGCTTAATCTTAAAAAGACATTAGAATCACGCGTTAAAATAACGCTAATATGCGGATATTTTTGTAATTCTTCTCGCAATGCACGCGCAAAATCTAAAGTTACATCTTTTTCTAAAATTCCAGTAACCCCCCGTGCACCACCATCAATACCGCCATGACCTGGATCAAGAACAACGCGAAAATTTTGCGCCGGAATCAACGGTAGTTTTGTATCAAAATTGCTCCTTTGCTGGCTCTTTAATATCTTATCAAATTTTTCTTGCGTACTTTTATGAATATCAACCAGTAACTGCCATAAACCATTATCTAATTTTTTTACGATACTTTTTTCAACAACAAAAGCTGTTTGGCTTGTCAAAATAATGCGTGAAGTTTGTATGTCAGAGAAAGCATAACGCATATCTGAGAGCATAACGGATAATGCATTCTGTTTCTTTAAAGACATATTTTGCATTGAAAAGTCAATTGTAGGTAAATTGATAACCAAACGTGCTGGCCTATCTAAAATCTGCAAACGAATATCTGGTTTTGAATTGAAAAGCGCAATTATACGTGTATGAGCACTATCACCAATGGTTCGAAAATTGATAAGTCTCAAAGGATCCGCAGCTTGAACAGTGGTTTGACATAACAAAAAAAATAATAAAAAGTATATGAATTGCACAATAACGTCCCAATAGGCTGTTTTCAGCTTTTGGATCAAAAAAAATCTTATCATAAGCCCTCTTATCATAAGCAAAGTATTCTACAACGACATTTGTACTAATTTATCTTGGTTATATAAAAAAGGTACACTAAATTTATTGTCTATTTTTCAATAAATGTTAAACTCCCCCATTATAAAAAACGAAATTAAGGTAATAAAAATATTATCATGATACATGATTTACATTGTTACTTGCCAAAAGCATGATATCAACATAAAAGAATATTGGTGCTTCCTAGCTGATAATAGATCCAATTATCTATAACTGATAGTAAGTTGTCTTTAAAGGGGTTGTTGCATATTATCCGTTGAGACTTTGTTATGGATGAAAAATTTCTATGTTATAAAATTAGGATTGCATTATTTAAGATTCGTTGGTTCGGATATCCGAACTGTTTTAAAGATTATTTTACCAGAGACTTTTTTAAAATATGTGTCATAAAAAACAGATGGAGATAATGATGAGAAATGGTGTAAATGCAGTCATGCATCTACATGTGGTGTTCCGTCCTGTTTTTCTGGTACTTCCCTTTTATGGCAGACAGCCCTTTACGTCTATGAATAATTACACCGTTCGTTTGAATAAAGTTGTGCATGTCGCCTTCAGGATATTAACTTATGTCAAACAAAATGCTTATAGATGCCTCTCATCCGGAGGAAACACGTGTTGTTGTTGTTCACGGCAACAAAATTGAAGAACTTGATTTTGAATCAGAACATAAAAAACAGCTCAAGGGGAATATTTATCTTGCACGTATTACGCGTGTAGAACCATCTCTTCAAGCAGCTTTTGTCGAATATGGTGGAAATCGACATGGTTTTTTAACATTTTCTGAAATTCATCCTGACTATTATCAAATTCCTATTGCTGATCGCCTTGCTCTTCTTGAAGAAGAGGAAGCAGCAGCTATAGGGGAAAATCCAGCAGATGTTTTTGAGGAAGAAACAACTAAAAATAAAAAACGCTCTAGAAGAACAAAAAAAAATGCGAAAAACAATGTCATAGCAACCAATGTTGAAAATGATATTGCATCCGAATCTGTAACAATTAATCATACAGAAGAGATATTAAATGCCGATGTCTCTTATGATGAAATCGAAATGGTTGGTGCTGAAGACATCCGTGAAGAGCTCCCAACATATCAAAGAAAACAAGGGCGCCAGTATAAAATTCAAGAAGTGATTAAACGACGTCAAATTTTGCTGGTGCAAGTTATCAAGGAAGAACGTGGAAATAAAGGCGCTGCCCTTACAACATATCTCTCTCTAGCAGGTCGTTATTCTGTTCTCATGCCCAACACAGCACGCGGTGGTGGTATTTCACGAAAAATTACGAATGTGCAAGACCGTAAGCGTCTTAAAGAAATCGTAAAAGAATTAGCTGTTCCAAAAGGTATGGGCGTTATCTTACGAACGGCTGGCGCTAATAGAACAAAAGCTGAAATCAAACGCGATTATGAATATCTTATGCGGTTATGGGATACGATTCGTACTTTGACACTCGAGTCAACGGCACCATGCCTTGTTCATGAAGAAAGTAATCTTATAAAGCGTTCTATACGAGATCTTTACAATAAGAACATTAGTGAAATTCTTGTCTCTGGAGACCAAGGATATCGTGAAGCGAAAGACTTTATGCGTATGCTTATGCCAAGTCATGCAAAAGTCGTGCAACCTTATCGCGATCCTACGCCTATTTTTGCAAGAAATAATATTGAAATTCAGCTTGATAAAATGTTGCAACCGCAGGTTTCTTTAAAGTCTGGGGGTTATCTTGTTATTAATCAAACAGAAGCACTTGTTGCTATTGACGTTAATTCTGGACGCTCTACGAGAGAATTCTCTGTTGAAAAGACAGCTTTACAAACAAACCTTGAAGCTGCAGAAGAAGTAGCACGTCAATTACGCTTACGTGATCTTGCTGGTTTAATCGTGATTGATTTTATTGACATGCTTGAAGAACGCAATGTGCGACTGGTCGAAAAAAAATTAAAAGACTGTTTGAAAAATGATCGTGCTCGTATTCAAGTTGGCCATATCTCACACTTCGGCCTTTTAGAAATGAGTCGTCAACGTATTCGCATATCAGTTTTAGAAAGTACAACACACCCCTGCCCCCATTGCGCAGGAACAGGAAGTATACGTTCTGAATCATCAATTGCCTTACATGTCATGCGCTCAATTGAAGAATATCTTCTTCATAATTCGCAATATAATATTATTGTGCGCACACCCGTAGCGACAGCGCTTTATGTGTTAAATCACAAACGCAACATTCTTGTTAATTTAGAAACACGCTTTAAACTCAATATTAGTATTGAGGCAGATGATAGTATTGGAACACAACATCTTGTTATTTCTAAAGGCACAATAGCAGAAAGCATTTCTCGATCTTCATTGGAAGATGACAATAAGCAAGAAATTGAAAATTCTGTTTTCATAAAAAGTGAATCTATTGAAAATCCTCCTTCCATTGAAACAAATCAAAAACGTCAACGCAAAAATCGCTACGATGAAATTGCTGATCATTCTCTCTCCGACGTTCATAAAAAAGAAGATACATTGAATGATGATTCTTACCGTCGAGGACGTCGTCGAGGGCGTCGTGGTGGTCGACGAAATCAAGATAATAGTTTTCATCAGGTTCGCATTCCTTATGCAGAACCAGTCGGAGATTTTGCTAAGAAGGCTTTAGCAGAAATTAAAGCAGTGCTTCACAAAGGTCGTGGTCCATCGGCTAAATCTTCTAAACTTGAAGAAATAAAAAACAATACACAGGCTCTCGAGGTACAACAGCAAGATGAAACGATAAAAGTTGATGATACAAGGGATAAATCTAAACAGCGTAAAACACTTTCTTCAAGGGCGGCAGAAAATAATCTTTCTCTAGAGAATGATCAAAATATTGTAGAACAAAAATCTCTTGAAGAAAAAACTAAAAGCGGTTCGGCACGTAAAATTAGAACAAAAAAAGCAAATAAATCTCTTCATGAGAATGAGGATAAAACTCCTGAAAATACTAAAAAATCAACACGTAGAACACGTAAAAAAACATCCTCTCAAGAAGCAACAGAAATACAAAAAACATTAGAGAAAGAAACTGATATGAAGATGGAGAAAGCTGTCGAACCTTCTCCTTCCAAAATTGAAGAAACAATTAACCAACCCGTTGTTATTTCATCAACATCTAGTGATTCTCCTAAAACTGCGCGTATTGGTTGGTGGAAGCGCAGAACTCTTTCAAAAAATTAACAATAAAAAGAAACCGCCACAAAAAATTGTGGCGGTCTAAATAAACGATCATAGAAAAAGTTTTAACCAATTCTATGGCGTGTGTGTGTGTATTATTTCTGCTTTGCTTTCTCTTGCTCAGCCCGCATACGCTCTTCAATTTCTTTTTGATTTGATTGAATGGCCTGCTGCAGCTTTATTTGTTCTTGTTGGAAATCTTTTTCTTCCATACCAGGACCGGTGTACGCAGCTGTAAATCCGTTAAGAGAAAATTCAATGGGATTAGCTGAACCACGGAAGTTAACTGTAGTTACAACCATTTTTGTACCACTTTTCATAGCTGCGATAAGCTTATCGTCTAAGACATCATTAGCAATACAACTTGGCCCATTACAAATGATATAAGGAATTTTTTTAGAAAAACCATCACCTATTTGAATGTGAACACCTTCTGGCAAAAAACGACCTGTAGGCACTTGAATACCTATACGTTTTTCATTTTGCTTCCCTTTTATTTCAACAAGATTAAAAGCCGTTAAAGGTTGTCCTGTATTTGATAATACAGTATTCATTGTATTACAAATATCAACATCATTCTGTTTACTGCAAACTTTGTACCAACCTTGTGATAAAGTCTGCGCATTTGCAGAAATACCAGCTATAAGAAAAAAGGCAGCTGCTCCAACTAATATTGAGACAGCAGAATAAAAATTTTTATGCGACATGATTAAGTTAATCCTTTCAACGCGCTTTTAAGTAATTAAAAAAATATTAAGTATAATTCCAATTTAAACTTATTAGATTATAATGAAATAAAACTTAATTTTATTATTTTTACTTCAATATAAAAAAAAAAGTCAAATTTAGAGAAAAAACTACGACGATCTAGGTAAACTTTTATACACCCATATAGCTTTCCCCTCTTTATCACACAGGAAGTTGATGAAATTTATCCATTAAAACAACACCTCTACGCATTCGCACTAAGATTACACAAACGAATCAATAATGCAATATCAATTAAAATAAACTTCTATGCACTTCTAAAAATCTTACAAATTTACACTTAAATAAACAACTCTTGAATTATGTTATAGAGTCTTAGCAACAAATATTAAAATGCACAAAGCTTCAAAATATTGATTAAATTTTACTGTTTGTAATCCACGAAAATAAAGTTATTTATTATGGTATTATTGAAATATTTGATGGATTAAAGCTGCTAATTATCTAAAACTCCTGAACAATAGAAAGAAAGTTTTTTGCTAACAGACTGTTTTTTTGTCTTTTTGACAAAATAATAGCAATATATCTTTGTCATAAAGCTATATTTAGTTTTCTTGCTAAAAAAGTAAAATCAAATGACAAAATATATGTGAGTTATCTTTTTTTATTAATTAAAAGACATATTTTTTTGCTGAAAAATCGATAACAATTGAAATCTTTTCAATTTATAATAGACCTATTTAAAAGATAGAAAAAGTTTCTTTTTATCTCTCTTATGAAACATATAGAATTATCTGAAAAATTTAAAAACTCCTTTTTACTCAAAACGTATAAATTTATACTTCTTTTGGCTCTCATATACCTCAATGAAGAAAAATACATTATGAATCTGATGATTTAAAAATGAATTGAATAAAATCATAAAATTTTATCTCAATAGCATTGCATATATATCATATATAAATAAATAATCCGAAAACATACTCTTGATAAGAGAATTATAAAGAGAAGAAAAGTCCTCTTCATAAGAAATTAAATAATTTCAAGGTCATCCAAATAGAATATTTTTGACAAAACATAATGTCTTTGAAAGCTTAAAAAAATAATTGATATTTTTATTGCCCTCCTATGCTTTTACGATTCATAACAGACATATTATGAAAGAAAAGTTTGAACCACTATTGATTTCAGAAAAATTGTTTTTACATATCTTGCTTTTTTAAAAGAAGGTAAGCAAAGCTTTATAGAATTTTTTTGACTCTTAAATAATATCAAAAGATTATGATCGCTTCTTGAAAATTATCGAAACACTATAAACATAAAAAGCATTAATACTCTAAGCGGTTCTTTCTAAAGTTATAGATGGGGGGGGGATATGTTTAAAATAAATAGATCAGAGGCGATTGATAACTTAAAAATCTTTAAAGCTGTATAATCAAAAATTTCTATAAGAAGTAAGCTTTATAAAAAAATGGGGGTAGTCTACCCATAACCTATCTTTTCAATTTAAAATTATGTTAACCTCTAATAAGAAAATAAGAATAAAAGTCATTTTTTCTTTTAAAGTATTTTATTGGGTCTTGTATTTATTTTAGAAGAAAAGCTATCAATGATAACCAAATCAAAACATTTTTTAATGTTTAAAACTAACATAATTATAAATAAATTAAAAAATTCTCTCTCATCATAAACTGGATAAACAAACTGTTAAAGTTTATTTCTTTAAAACTTAAAGGGAAAATTAATTTTTCTGAGATCATTAATCTCCCTATAAATACAATCCTAACAGCGATGCTTTATACATATTTAGATGTCGACTTAATTGCATCATTCGTGATTTAAAACAAAGCTCTTGATTTCTAGCGAGTTAATGCTTTTCATTTCCTAAACAATAGATAGCTCTATAATTATCTTAAATATGCACATAGTGCACCACTTTATAAATATAGTTTTTCAACTTTGTAATGTGCGTAAAAATAGCTGTAGAAATTAGCAACAAAATCATAATAAATAAAAATTAAAAAATATATTATAAATAACATATTTATTATACATGTTACCTATTGTTTATTATATTATTATAATTTTACTCCATTCACCTAAGAAAACTTTTGATTTAATATTATTATAGCGCTATTTTTCATCAAACTTTTTAAGTATATTATTATGATAATATTAGATATTATTCTATTTTTCACACATTGTAAAAAAATCCGCCCTTTAATTAAACCATTCTTCGACATGAGAACGGATGCGATTTATGGTATTATTTCTTTTATTTGGAAGCATTATATTATGTAATTCTTTTATAGTTCTACAAAACATAGGCCCACTTTCCACAAACCAACCATTTACTATGATATCATTTTTTACATTATCAAATATTTTTTTTCATAGCTATAAGAGCCATCTGTTAGTAATTCTTTAATGTCCCTGACTAAACTAGAACTTATTGAATGAATTGCATCTTTTGCCCAATCAAAATCTTTACGCAAAATAGCGCCTATATCACTCTGCAATATATCTTCTAACGTTTTACAACTAATAACGAATATGAGATAATTTTTCATTATCTCATATTCACCTCCATTCTTCTCATTCATTTTCCATTCGTTAAATAATGGAGTTTTTTTCAAATACTCTTTTGCTTTAATCAGCTTTTCTTCATGTTCTCCTATTTCGTACTCTCTCGCTATATGTACTCTAGAGATAAATTTTTGTTTTTAAAACGTTGGTATTGTTCTTCAGAAAATAACTCAGCATGAGTATCTTTTACGCCATATATGCAAGGCAGTAACAAAAAAACTATCGTTAGAAATTTTTGTAATGAAGAAAGCATGTTATTTTGATCCAAATTTTTCTTATTATATCAATATGTATTATAATAAAGGACCTAAAATAAATATATAAGAGATTATCTTTATTATAAACTTAAATTTTATTCTTACAAAAAATCAATAAGTGGTTATTATTTATAGAATAATTTTACAAGCATAAGAAACAGTTCTGAAAAGTAGAGAAACTGCTTTAAACAGAATGTTGTTCTGCCATTTCCACAAGCTGTGTCATAATCGTAGCAGCTCCAATAAGTCTTTCATCAACGGTAGACCAATTCCGAATAAGAGCAATAGTTTGATCTGGACGAATTTTTGCCATTGAACCTTGTTTTTTCACCCATTGAACAAGAGCAATACTATTGGCAAAATAGTTATTGCGAAACTGTATGACAATACCCTTTGGTCCAGCATCCAATTTTTCTACATGGGCTTTTCGACACAATATTTTGATATGAAAAACTTTAAGGATGTGTTGAACTTCAAGGGGCAAAGGACCAAAACGATCGATTAACTCCGCTGCAAACTCATCAATCTGTTCTAAATTTTCGAGTTCTGTCAAGCGTCGGTAAAGCCCCATACGTAATGATAAGTCAGGCACAAAACTTTCTGGTATCATTACAGTTGTAGCGAGCGAGATTTGAGGTGACCATTGCTTATCCTCACTTAGCTCTCCATCTTTTAATTCAGCAACAGCTTCTTCAAGCATTTTTTGATAGAGTTCAAATCCAACTTCTTTGATATGTCCTGATTGTTCTTCACCTAAAAAATTGCCTGAACCACGAATATCCATATCGTGACTTGCCAATTGAAAGCCAGCCCCTAATGTATCAAGAGATTGTAACACTTTAAGACGACGATCAGCAGCAGATGTTAAAACTTTACCAGAAGGAAATGTAAAAAGTGCATAAGCACGTTGTTTTGAGCGCCCTACCCTCCCTCGTAACTGATAAAGTGCAGAAAGACCAAACATTTCAGCACGATGCACAATTAATGTATTGGCTGTTGGAATATCAAGACCGGATTCAATAATGGTTGTCGATAGCAAAACATCATATTGTCCATCGTAAAATGCATTCATAATATCATCAAGTTGTCCAGCCGGCATTTGTCCATGTGCTATAACGAATTTGAGCTCTGGAACATGCATTTTAAGGTATTCTTCTACAAAAGCCAGATCAGAAATACGAGGACAAACATAAAAACTTTGTCCACCACGGTAGTATTCTCGAAGTAATGTTTCTCGTATAACAAGGGCATCAAATGGAGTAATAAAAGTACGAACTGCCATTCTATCAATGGGTGGAGTGGTGATTAATGAAAGTTCACGTACTCCCGATAATGCCAATCCTAAAGTTCGTGGTATGGGGGTTGCTGAAAGTGTAAGAACATGAATATCACTTTTAAGCTGTTTTAAACGCTCTTTGTGTTTTACCCCAAAATGTTGCTCCTCATCAATGATGAGAAGACCTAACCGTAAAAAATCGACTGCACCACTTAAGAGTGCATGGGTTCCAATAGCAATATCAATCGTACCATCTGAAATCCCTTTTTTGGCTTGTGTGAGTTCTTTCCCTCTCACAAGCCTTGATACATGACCAATTTTAACAGGTAATCCTTGAAAACGCGAAATAAAAGTCTTGTAATGTTGACGTGAAAGCAAAGTTGTCGGTACAACAACAGCGACCTGATATCCATTTAATGCTGCAACAAAAGCACTTCGAATAGCTACTTCTGTTTTTCCAAAGCCAACATCACCACATATCAAGCGATCCATCGGCTTTCCTGAGGCTAAATCATCTAAAACGGCATCAATGGCATTCATTTGATCCTCTGTCTCTTCATAGGGAAAACCAGCAACAAACTCATCAAATGGTCCAACTGGTGGAAGTAAAGCAGGCGCGGCACGTGTCGCACGCTCCGCAGCTATACCAATTAATTGCCCGGCCATTTCCAATAAATGTTTTTTAAGCCGAGCTTTACGTGCTTGCCAAGCAACACCCCCTAATTTATCTAAAGCTACCTCTGTTCCTTCTGAGCCATAACGTGAAAGAAGTTCAATATTTTCAACAGGTAAAAAGAGTAAATCACCTCCAGCATATTTAATTTCAAGGCAATCTCGTAAAATTCCAGTGGTTGTGATGGTTTTAAGACCAACAAATTGGCCAATACCATGATCGATATGCACAACAAGATCACCAGAATTTAAAGCAGAAAGTTCAGAAATAAAATTTGTATTATTTTTACGCCGCTTTGGCGATCTAATGAAGCGATCACCTAAGATATCTTGCTCTGCTATAATAGCTAAATCTTCAGCCTCAAAACCATGTTCTATCATGATAACAGCTGCTAATATGCGATCTCGTGGGGTTGCTTTAACTGTTTGCAAAGATTTTACAACTTCTATTTTTTTCAATCCATGCTCATCAAGAACTTGTATTAAACGATTGAGAGATCCTTCACTCCAACATGCTAAAAGCACTTTTTTACCAGCAGCGCGTAAAAAAGCGATGTAATCAATAACACTTGAAAAAACATTTTTTTCCTGTGCATTCCGCTCTTTTACAAAATTATATCCCTGTTTAACTTGTGCGTGAATAACTGTTTGTTCCAAACTTTGTGGAATATTAAAAGGCGAAAAATCAATACGCTGTGAAGATTGTTGCACATATTCAAAAACACGCTCTGGCGTTAAATGGAGAAGATTAGGATCTATCGGATGATAAGACGTCGTATTTTCTTTATCATTTTCGCGTTCTTTACGCGCGTTATAATAGTCTTCAATAAGGCGATAGCGCTCAACAAAAACTTCTTCTATAAGATGTTCGAAAACAAGCGGTAAATTACCACAATGATCAAAAAAAGTATCAAGATTTTCATAAAAAAATGGAAGCCAATGTTCCATACCAGCAAAACGTCGACCTTGAGCAATTGCTTCATAAAGCATATTATTTTTTTGTGATACACCAAATGTACGGGTATAATTGCTTTTAAAACGGCTGATGCATTCATCTGTCAAAACAACCTCGCTCATTGCCTGTAATAAAAATTCAGTTTTTTGGCGTGTTGTTCTTTGACTTTCTGGATCAAATACACGAATGCTTTCTAGGGTATCTCCAAAGAAATCAAGACGTAAAGGCTCAATATCCATAGGAGAAAAAATATCTAGTATTCCTCCTCTTACAGCAAATTCACCAACATCACGGACAACCGTAACGCGTTCAAAACCATTGGTTTCTAGGAATTGAATAAAATGCCCCATATTATGGCGTTGGCCAACATGTGCGTGAATAAGCTGAGCTTCTATCATTTCACGAGGAGGCAATTTTTGCATAATTGCATTTGCTGTTGTTAATATAATTGCAGCCTGTGGATTTTGACGTAAATTGGCCATGCGTGCCAATGCTGATAGTCGACGTGCCATAATAGCAATTCCTGGTGACACGCGATCATAAGGCAAACAATCCCATGCAGGAAATTGAAGGACGGGTAAATGGGGCTCAATAAAATTTAAAACTTGTTGTAAATGCGCAATTTTTGTTCCGTCTCGGACAACATAGATGAGTGGTTTACCTTGTGCAATTTCTAATCTTAATTTGGCAAGGGCAAAGGCTTCAAATCCATCAGTAACGCCATCAAAAATTATATGAGCAGAACTATTGGGGGGAATGATAATTTTCTTAAATATAGGCATTTAAATCAATAAGTTAAGTAATTACGATAATTGATAATATCACGAAAAAGAGGACTATCAATTTCAGGGGGAGGTGACATTTCTCCGGTAATCCATGTGAGTAAGTCGCGATCATCAAAAGACATAATATACTCAAATTCAGAGAGTGTTTTATCATTCATTGAAGTAATATTAGCATTAACATAATGTCCAAAAATGAGATCCATTTCACGAATACCGCGATGCCATGCACGAAAAATCAACCGGCGGCGACGTATATCCAATTGATTTTTGTCAACGACAAAAACTGTCATAAAAAGTCTCCTTGAATAAAGTAATATAAACCATTCAATTAGTCGTATAAAATTTATACCTTGCCTTTAAGGAAGTTCAATAATCTTCTGTTCTTTAAGTGTAATTCGACGATGCATTTGCTTTGCCAAAGCGTAATTATGTGTTGCAATAAGAGCAGAAAGACCAGACTGACGAACAAGAACAGATAAAGCTTGAAAAACATAAGCTGAAGTTACGGGATCAAGATTTCCAGTAGGTTCATCCGCCAAAAGAACCGAAGGGGCATTTGCTACGGCACGTGCAATAGCAACACGTTGTTGTTCTCCTCCCGATAACTCTGAGGGACGATGATTCGCCCGATGAGAAACACGTAAATACATCAATAATTTACGCGCACGATCTTCTGCGATGGACTTGTTTAATCCTGCTATCATTTGCGGTATCATAACATTTTCTAAAGCAGTAAACTCTGGAAGTAAATGATGAAATTGATAGACAAAACCAATATCATTTCGTCTGATAGCTGTTCTCTCACTATCAGAGCGCTTTGCACAAGAAACGCCCCGTAACATCACATCACCGGCTGTTGGTTTTTCTAATAACCCAGCAATATGAAGAAGTGTTGATTTCCCGGCACCAGATGGTGCAACAAGTGCAACAAGCTCTCCACGATTAAGAATAAAATTTGCTTTATCTAAAACAATGAGCGGCTTATGACTCTCAAAAAAGCGTCTTTCAATCTCTACAAGCTCTAAAATCGCTGTCATTATTCGTACCTCAAGGCTTGCACAGGATCTAGCTTAGCAGCACGCCATGCAGGAATAAGCGCAGCAAGAAATGATAAGAATAATGCCATAATAGCAACCAAAACAGTTTGTTTCCACTCAATTTGTGCAGGCAGTTTTGTTAAAAAATAAAGTTGAGGATTAAAAACATCGACATTAAATAACCAAGAGATAAAGTCTTGAATATGATTAATATTCGCGGTCGCGATAACACCTAAAATTAAGCCTAATATCGTTCCAATAAAACCAATCATCATTCCTGTAATAATAAATATACGCAAAATCGCACTCTGTTGTGCACCCATTGTGCGTAGAATTGCGATATCATGACTTTTATCTTTTACAAGCATAATAAGGCCTGAAATAATATTTAAAGCAGCAACAAGAATAATCAGAGAAAGAATAAAAAACATGACATTTCGTTCAATCTGTAAAGCTGAAAAAAAAGCCTGATTACGAGTACGCCAATCAATTAAATAGACCTGTTGATCAACTGCTTTTTCTATCATTGGTTTTATTTGATCAACAGCATCAGGATCGTTTAAAAATAATTCTAAAGACTGAACTTTATCGCCTAAATTAAAAAACATTTGTGCTTCATGGAGAGGCATAAAAACAAATATTGAATCATATTCAGACATACCAACTTCAAAAATAGCAACGACTTTATAAGCTTTTACACGTGGTGTAACGCCAAAAGGAGTTTCATCACCATCAGGGGTAATAATACGAAGATCCCTCCCAACTGTAAGCCCCAATTTTTCTGCTAAACCACTTCCAATTGCAACACCTTCTTCTTGATCAAAACGAGAAATCGAACCTAATTTAATGTTTTGAGAGACTGTCTTAAGTTTTTCTAAATCTTGTTTGCGCATACCACGAATTAAAGCACCAGAGCCACCTTGAGCTTCACCTTGAACAAGTGCTTGACCTTCAATAACAGGTAAAGCAAACTTCACACCATTTTTAGATTCTAAAGAAGAAATAAGAGTCTTATAATCAGAAAAACCAGCATCAATTGTTTGAACAATAAGATGCCCATTCATACCAAGAATACGGTTAAGAAGTTCTGTACGAAAGCCATTCATCACCGCCATAACAACAACCAGAGCAAAGACTCCCAACATAATCCCAATAAGAGAAATAATTGAAATAACCGATGCGACGACATGTTTTTTATTGGGAATCATATAACGAAAAGCAATCATCCACTCATAAGATGAAAACCATTTATTTTTCAGCCTCTTCATAACATTTCCTATTAAATTATAGAAAGTTGGCTGAGCACATTTTCAACCGTTAGAGATTTTTTTATACCAGTTTTTCGATCTTTAATTTCAACTTCATTCTGTGCAATGCTGTTAGGACCAACAATGATTTGCGTTGGCAAGCCAATCAAATCCATTGTTGCAAATTTTGATCCAGGACGTTCATTTCTATCATCTAATAATGGATCAAAACCAGCATCCTTTAATCCCTGATAGAGAAACTCACATGCTTTTGTACATTTTTCATCATCAGGTTTCATATTGATAATCCCAAAATCAAACGGTGCCATCGACTTTGGCCAAATAATTCCCTTTTCATCATGAAAAGCCTCAATAGCAGCCGCAACAAGGCGTGAAGGTCCAATCCCATAAGATCCCATAGAGACCACATGCTCTTTTCCATCTTGTCCCATAACTTTTGCTCCCATTGGAACAGAATATTTCGTTCCAAAGTGAAAAATATGCCCGACTTCAATACCACGCGCTGAAAGACGATTTTTCTCAGAAATTTTAGTCCATTCTTCTTCATTATGCATTTCTTCTGTCGCTGCATAAAAAGATGTCCACTGTTTAACAGTATCATCTAAAACAGCTTTATCACTAAAATCGATTGAACTGTGGGGAACGTTCAGTTCAAGAAATTGTTTATCACAGAAGATAGCGCTCTCTCCCGTTTCAGCTAAAATGATAAATTCATGACTGAGTTCCCCTCCTATTGGGCCTGTATCTGCACGCATGGGAATGGCTTTTAAGCCAAGGCGAGAAAAAGTGCGTAAATAAGCCACAAACATACGGTTATAAGATGTTTTAGAGCCTTCATAATCAAGATCAAAAGAATAAGCATCTTTCATTAAAAATTCTCGTGCCCGCATCACACCAAAACGTGGACGAATTTCATCACGAAATTTCCATTGAATATGGTACAAATTAAGTGGAAGGTCTTTATAAGAACGAACATAGGAACGAAAAATGTCTGTTACCATCTCTTCGTTTGTTGGACCATAGAGTAAATCACGCTTTTGACGATCTTTAATGCGCAGCATTTCTAAACCATAATCATCATAACGGCCACTTTCACGCCAAAGATCAGCAGATTGAATTGTAGGCATCAATATTTCTATTGCACCAGCACGTTCTTGCTCTTCACGAATAATTTTACAAACTTTATCAAGCACTTTTTTTCCCAAAGGAAGCCAAGAATAAATCCCGGATGTTTGTTGTCGAATCATCCCAGCACGCAACATGAAACGATGAGAAACAATTTCTGCTTCTTTAGGATTCTCTTTTAAAATTGGAAGGAAATATTGAGAAAGACGCATTGAAATAATTAACTCCTACTCAGATCTATCATATCGGAACAATTTAACATACCCTCTCTATTTATCTATAGTCGCATTCTGAATACTTACAAATATAACGATCTTATTGTTTAAAAAATTATTGTGCTTTATTCTCTATTTTTCTTATTGAGCAATAAAATAAGAATGCTCTTCTTTTTAATAACGTAATATAGAAATGCTTTATTTTGATCGATGTAAAAAAACTGTACAGAGAGGTTTTTTTTGCCAAATTTCATAAACAGCCGCTCTCACTGCACGTCGTGTTGCCTCTCGAATAACTTCATTATTTTTTCGCTTCATGCGTGGAATATTATAAACTGTATTTTCCACAACCTCTAAAAGAATATCTTTTAATTTTTCCCCCTCTCCATTATTCTCAGGGAGTCCCAATATGCTTAAACCGACATCACCAAACAACTCATGCTTGCTATTCATATGGAGAGAAACAGCAACATGACCAGCGTAACTTAATTTTCTACGCTCACGAATCCCTAGCTCATACTCATCTCCAAGAAGACATCCATCCTTATAAATACGACCAACAGGCACTTGATCAATAACTTCTACAGGCGTTGGTGCAAGACGCAGCATATTACCATTTCTAATATTCCTAACAATTTTAATCCCTGCTTGACGCGCTAAAGCGGCTTGAGCAGTAAGATGCATTGCCTCACCATGCACAGGCACAAGGATCTGTGGTTTTATCCAATCATACATCTGTAAAAGTTCTGAACGACGGGGATGACCTGAAACATGAACAAGTGCATCTTCATTCGTAATAACTTTAATACCCAAATCGATGAAGCGATTTTGTATATCAAGAATCGCTTTTTCGTTTCCTGGAATACTTCGTGATGAATAAATAACAGTATCTCCAGTGGAAAGCGCAATATTCCTCATTCCCTCACGTGACAGCTTAGCCAAAGCTGCACATGGCTCACCTTGGCTCCCTGTGACAATTAAAACAAGTTCTTTTCGTGGGATGTAACTATAATCATCTTCCGTTACAAATGGCGCTAAGCCATCCATATAACCAAGCTCTTGTGCAACCATAATACTTCGCTTAAGGGAACGCCCAATAACAAGAACCTTACGCCCAACAGCTTGAGCAGCTAGAGAAATAGAACGTATCCGACCAATATTAGAAGCAAAAGTTGCTATTGCAACACGTCCTTCAGCTTTCGAAATAATCTCAGAAAGACTGGTTTGAACCTGCTGCTCTGATGGAGATATACCATCCCGACATGCGTTTGTGGAATCACAAAGCAATGCTAAAACACCTTTATCGCCTAACGTTCGAAATCTTTTCTCATCTGTTACAGCTCCAAGCGAAGGGGTATGATCAATTTTCCAATCACCCGTATGGATTACAGTCCCTAAAGATGTTGTAATGGCTAAAGATACAGACTCTGGTATCGAATGGTTAACAGCAATAGATTCTATGGCAAAGGGACCAACATGAAAACAATCCCCTACTTTAAAAATATTAAATGGCATTTTATGAGATTCAAAATCTGATTGCCTTTTACTCTCCAATAACCCTGCTGTGAAAGCTGTACAATAAACTGGAATTTGTAACTTTGGCCATAAATCAAGAACAGCTCCATAATGATCTTCATGTGCATGTGTTAAAATAAGACCACGTATATTATGTTTTTCACTTTCTAGAAAACGAATATCAGGAAAAATAAGATCGACCCCCGGTAATTCAGAGCCAGCAAAACTAACGCCCATATCAACAAGCAGCCATTCACGAAGATTTTGGGAGCCAAATCCATAAGCGGCTAAATTCATCCCTATTTCACCTACACCTCCCAGAGGTAAAAAAACAAATTCATTCTTATTGGTTGCAACCATAAACATCTCCTAAATCATTAAGATAATCTGATGGTAAAATAAAACTTTATAAATTAATAACGATTTTCATGAACAGAAGCTGCCAAACCAAAATGAACATCTCCAGCTGTTATAATACTTGTCTCACCATTTTTTTGTTTTATGATGCAGTTAAAATCATGATCAAGCCCCTCAAAAATACCCTCAATAATTTTTTCATCATTAGTTATTTTGATGTATTGCCCAAGGTGAGCAGAATATAAAAGCCATTTTTTGCGGATTATATCACATCCTCCAAGCTGCTTCCAAAGCAGATAATTTTTAGCAAAATACTCCGTCAAAACTGTAAATAATTGTGCTGGTTCAATATTTAAACCAATATTCTTTAAGCTTGAAGTGAGATAGGGAGCATCTTCATAATGATGTTTCACATTTATTCCAATACCAATAACCAATACATCTTGTTGTGATGGTAATTTTAGAATTTCGAGCAAAACTCCAGAGCTTTTTGCTCCTCTGAGCAAAATATCGTTTGGCCATTTTAAGCTTACAATATTGTTTGTTTTCTTTTCATCTTTTATAAATTGTTTTATTGCCTCTGCTACACTGACTCCAGCAACAAAACCAAGTTGAGCAGCGGTTTGATG
The DNA here is from genome assembly GCF_028618425.1 of Bartonella sp. ML70XJBT. Lineage (NCBI taxonomy): Bacteria > Pseudomonadati > Pseudomonadota > Alphaproteobacteria > Hyphomicrobiales > Bartonellaceae > Bartonella > Bartonella sp. ML70XJBT. The sequence continues at coordinate 112,577 of NZ_JAQISX010000002.1, read as the reverse complement.
AACAATATTATCCATTAACAAAAGACTAGAATAAAGGTTCCCTTTTGGACTATTCCATACCCTCCCTCTCCTTGCCCTTCCCTGTAATTGCTCTTGCGCAACAATCCAAAGATAACCTTGATGTCCAGTTTGCGCTTTTCGTTGCGCAATGAGATTTGTTGAATCAACGCTGTCGTAGGCTTCAACAGTGTATCCTTGTTTCTTTGCAAAATCTGATAAAATATAGACCATAATTAAAACAATGCAGCAGCTGCTTTTTCTGCCAATTCGGCAAACCAAATTCCAAAAAAGGTATAAAATAAAATAAATAATGCGGAAAGGCTAAGACAAAACTGAAGCTCTTTTGATAAAATAACGAAATGCGTTTTTACGTCATCAAACCACATAATTTTAATAACTCGTAAATAGTAAAAAGCGCCAACAACGGACGCTATCATACCGACAATAGCAAGTGGTGTCAGACCAGCATGAACAGCAGCAGAAAATGTATACCACTTCCCAAAAAAACCAGCCATAGGGGGTATACTGGCTAGCGAGAAAAGCTGTATTGTCATGACAATCGCCATAAACGGATTCGTCTTTGCTAATCCTGAAAGATCATAAATATTTTCAACATTACCACTCTGAGATCGCATTCCAAGGATAAAAGCAAATGAGCCAAGAGTAACACCAAGATAAATGGTCATATAAAGAATAACACTTTTTATCCCAAGCATATCTCCAGCCGATAAACCAACAAGTGCATAGCCCATATGGCTGATCGACGAATAAGCCATTAAGCGCTTAATATTATTTTGACCAATTGCAGCAAACGCACCAAGAATCATTGATGCAATTGCCATGAAAACCAAAATTTGTTGCCATGCAGGCATCGCGCTATCAACACGCCCTAGGGGAATAAAGGCCGTAACAATCACACGAATAATGAGCGCCATTGCAGCAACTTTAGGCGCCCCAGCAAAAAATGCTGTAATCGGTGTTGGGGCACCTTCGTAAACATCAGGTGTCCACATATGAAATGGAACGGCAGAAATTTTAAAAGCCAACCCCGCTAAAATAAAAACAATTGCAAAAATGACCCCCAATTGTAAGCTTTCACCTTTTAAAGCAATGGCTATTTCGTGAAAACCAATTTGACCGGAAAAACCATAAAGCAAAGAAATGCCATAAAGCAGCATCCCTGAAGATAATGCTCCTAAAACAAAATATTTTATACCGGCTTCAGAAGATTTTACATTATTACGATTAATCGCTGCTAAAACATATAAAGCTAAGGACTGTAGTTCTAATCCCATATAAAGTGACAGCATATTCCCCGCTGAAATCATCAGCATCATGCCAAGAGTTGCTAAAAGAACAAGCACTGGAAATTCAAATATATTGAACTTTTGCGCATTAGCAAAACCAACAGACATAATAAGAGCAAAAAGTGCACCAATAAGCGTTAAAACTTTCATATAACGACCAAAAGGGTCAATAATAAGCGCATTGGTTTGAAATAAGCCAGTCTTTGGAAAAACGATGAGAATAATAATGGTTGCCACAAGAAGAGCCATAGCTAAACCTGTCACCGTTAAAGAAGCGCGTGCATTGGAATAAACACCAACCAAAAGCAACACTACTCCCCCTAATGCAATTAAAATCTCTGGAAGAATTAAGACTAATTGTGTTATTATTTGACTTTGCATGAGAATTCTTCCCTTATCTAGTGTAATTTATTGATGAGGGCTTCTACAGAAAACGCCGTCGCTTTAAGAAGTGGCGTTGGATAGATACCAAAGAATATTGTAAGAATAACCATCGGGTAAAGAATAAATTTTTCCCTCGAAGAGAGATCTACCAATACTTTTAAACTTTCTTTATCCAAGGAACCAAAAACCACACGCCGATAAAGATAAAGGGCATAGGCTGCTGATAAGATAACACCTGTTGTCGCTAAAATAACAACCAATTTATTCACTTGAAAAACACCTATTAAGGTTAAAAACTCACCCAAAAATCCTGAAGTTCCAGGGAGACCGACATTTGCCATCGTGAAGATTAAGAAAACAACAGCATATTTGGGCATATTATTCACTAAACCACCAAATGCTGAAATTTCACGCGTATGCAAGCGATCATAGATCACCCCAACACAAAGGAATAAAGCTGCGGAAACAATTCCGTGCGATAGCATCTGATAAATAGCCCCTTGTATTGCCTGTTCATTCGCAGCAAAAATACCCATCGTTACATATCCCATATGCGCTATTGAGGAATATGCAATAAGTTTTTTGATGTCACTTTGAACAAGTGCAACCAATGAGGTATAAATAATTGCAATAAGCGATAATGTGAAAACAAAAGGGGCAAAATCTGCTGAAGCAATAGGAAACATAGGTAAAGAAAAACGAAGAAAACCATACCCACCTAATTTGAGTAAGACACCAGCTAAAATAACAGAACCTGCTGTCGGTGCTTCCACGTGAGCATCAGGGAGCCAAGTATGAACTGGCCACATCGGCATTTTAACAGCAAAAGAAGCAAAAAATGCAAGCCATAACCATATTTGCATATGGGCAGGAAACTGATAATTGAGTAAAGTTGGTATATCAAGTGTTCCTGCCTGCCAATACATAGCCATAAGTGCAACCAGCATAAGCACTGAACCAAGTAAAGTGTATAAGAAAAACTTGATACTTGCATAAACACGACGTGAACCACCCCACACCCCTATAATGATAAACATTGGAATGAGGCTACCTTCAAAAAAAACATAAAATAATATTGCGTCAAGAGCACAAAAGACTCCAATAATGGCAACTTCAAGAAGAAGAAAAGCAATCATATAAGCTTTTAATCTCTCTTTAACATTCTCCCAACTTGCTAAAATACAAAAAGGCAAAAGAAAAGCTGAAAGAACAACAAAAAGAATAGAAATACCATCAACTCCCATATGATAGCTAATGCTATCCCCTAGCCAACTGAATTTTTCAACCATTTGAAAATTCGGGTTTCTAGAATCAAATCCTACCCAAATAATTAAAGAAATAATAAAAACAAATATCGTCGTAAAAAGTGCGACATTGCGTATATTATGGCGCGCAGCTTCACTATCATCTTTGATAAATAAAATAAGCAGTACACCCACTAGTGGCAAAAATGTAACCGTAGAAAGAATAGGCCAATCGGTCATTAGTTCACGCCCCCGATCATCATCCATGTAATCAGCAATGCAATACCTATCAGCATCGCAAATGCATAGTGGTAAAGATAGCCTGTTTGCATCCGAACAACTCTATTTGTAATATCAACAACACGTGCTGCAATACCATTCGGACCTAGACCATCAATAATTTTACCGTCCCCCACTTTCCAAAGAAAAGAACCAATCTTAAAGATAGGACGAACAAACAAAAAGTGATATAATTGATCAAAATACCATTTTTGGTAAAGAAATTGATATACTCCTGGCATAATACGAGCCATTTTCTTGGGAAGAGATGGAAAAGAAATATAAAACAAATAGGCAAACATAAACCCAAAAACCATTGCTATAAATGGCGACCACTTTACCCAATTAAAAACATGATGCGCATCATGAAGAATGTGGTTGTGGCTGCTTGTAAATAATGCTTCCTTCCAAAAAGCATCATATAAGTCACCAAAAAAATAAGGGTGAAAAACAACACCAGCAAATATTGCTCCAAGAGATAAAATAAACAGTGGAATCAACATCACTGGGGGAGATTCATGAACATGATGCATAATATCAACTGTAGCGCGTGGTTTACCATGAAATGTCATAAAGATAAGCCGCCATGAGTAAAAACTTGTTAAAAAGGCAGCAATAACAAGAAGATAGAAAGCATATCCTGCCGCAATATTATGCGATGCAAAAGCAGATTCTATAATCGCATCTTTGGAGAAAAAACCAGCAGTCCCGAAAACTGTTCCTGGAATCCCAACTCCTGTTAAGGCAATGGTGCCTATCATCATCATCCAATAAGTTATCTTTATATGCTTGCGTAACCCACCCATTTTTCGCATATCTTGTTCATCGGAGACAGCATGAATGACAGAACCCGCACCAAGAAACAATAAGGCTTTAAAAAAAGCATGGGTAAAAAGATGAAAAACAGCTGCTCCATAAGCTCCAACACCAAGGGCGACAAACATATACCCGAGTTGTGAACATGTAGAATAAGCAATAACACGTTTAATATCATTCTGCACCAATCCTACAGTTGCTGCAAAAAACGCAGTTGTGGCTCCAATAATAACAATCACTGTCAAAGCAATCGAAGAGAGTTCAAAAATTGGTGACATACGCGCAACCATAAAAACACCAGCTGTGACCATTGTAGCAGCATGAATAAGAGCTGATACAGGCGTTGGTCCTTCCATAGCATCAGGCAGCCAAGTATGTAAAAGAAATTGTGCTGATTTTCCCATCGCACCAATAAATAATAAAAGACATGTAACAGTAATTGCTGCTTGTCCATCAAGCTGCCAACCTAAAAATGTCATATTTTGTATAAAGCTATTGTCTGCGGCTTTTGCAAAAATAGAAGCAAAATCAACCGATTGGAATAAAACAAAAACACTAAATATTCCTAAGAGAAAACCAAAGTCTCCAACACGATTAACCACAAAAGCTTTCATTGCAGCTTTATTCGCAGAATCTCTCTGAAACCAAAAACCAATAAGCAAATAAGAAGCAAGTCCTACACCTTCCCAGCCAAAAAACATCTGGATCAAATTATTGGATGTCACCAACATCAGCATCATAAATGTAAAGAGAGAAAGATAAGAAAAAAAACGCGACCTTGAAGGGTCATGATGCATATAACCAATTGAATAAATATGCACTAATGCCGAAACACTGTTTACCACAATAAGCATAACAGCTGTTAATGTATCAATATGAAGAGCCCAGTCAAAGCTTAAATCACCAATGGTAAGCCAATGTAATACGAATACATCAATCGCTAAAGTATGACCAAGTGCAAGATTGAAAAATGCTATCCACGACAATATGGCAACAATCACCATAAAGCTACATGTTATCAACTCGCTTGCACGATCTCCTATGGTTTTTCCACCTAATGCTGCAATTAAAAAACCCAAAAGCGGAAGAAAGACAATCGTATAATACATCACGGGTTAGCCTTTCATTACGTTAACATCTTCAACCGCAATGGAACCACGATTACGGAAAAAAACGACAAGAATTGCTAAACCAATAGCAGCTTCAGCAGCTGCGACGGTTAAGACAAATAAAGCAAATATCTGACCAACGAGATCATGAAGAAATGCCGAAAATGCGACAAAATTTATATTAACGGAGAGTAATATAAGCTCAATAGACATCAAAATGATAATCACATTTTTTCTGTTGAGAAAAATTCCAGCAATACCAATTGTAAACATCAAAGCAGAAACAGTAAGATAATGCGCAATATCGATATACATAACCATAGCCCCCTTAAATACCTTTACCTGATTCAACTTGCTTGATTTCAATAGCACTTTCTACTGTTCTAGAAACTTGCTCTGCGATGGATTGTCGTTTAACTCCCGATCTATGACAAAGTGTTAAAACAATAGCACCAATCATTGCAACTAATAAAATTATTCCAGCAATTTGAAAATAGAAAACATAATCCGTATAGAGAATATCTCCTAATGCTTGTGTATTTGTTCGCTGCCCTAAATCTGGCATTGGCTGTGTAACATGCGTTTTAAGAACTGGAGAAAAATGGCTACTCACAAAAACAACAATCAATTCTACAGCGATAATAACGCCAATAAGAGCTCCAATAGGCGCATATCGAAGAGCGCCACTCTTTAACTCAGCAAAATCAACATCGAGCATCATAACGACAAATAAAAATAAAACAGCGACAGCTCCAACATAAACAACAAGCAGAATCAGTCCCAAAAACTCTGCTCCTGCAAGCAAAAATAAAGCTGCAGCATTAAAAAATGCCAATATTAAAAATAAAACAGAATGTACAGGATTGCGTGCTGTAATAACAATCACTGCACTTGTTAGCATAATAAAAGCAAACAAATAGAAAAATGCCGCCGCTAGATCTGTTAGCATGGGCTTCTCCTTAATTATTTAAATAATTGGTACAAACTTCATACCAGATTACAATTTATCGGAAAAATTATCCGATACCTCAAATGATACACTTAACGGTAAGGTGCATCCATCAATATATTACGAGCAATTTCTCGCTCCCAGCGATCTCCATTGCTTAAAAGCTTTTCTTTATCATAATACAGTTCTTCTCGCGTTTCTGTGGCAAATTCAAAATTTGGCCCTTCTACAATAGCTTCAACTGGACAAGCTTCTTGACAAAAACCACAGTAAATACACTTAACCATATCTATATCATAACGGACAGTCCTCCGTGTACCATCATTACGCCTCGGTCCTGCTTCAATGGTAATTGCTTGTGCAGGGCAAATTGCTTCACATAATTTACAAGCAATGCAGCGTTCTTCACCATTTGGGTAACGACGAAGTGCATGTTCTCCACGGAAACGCTCAGAAACAAAACCCTTCTCATAAGGATAATTAATCGTAGGCTTTGGTGCAAAAAATTGACGCATAGCTAAGAAAAAAGCACTCATAAACTCTAAGAGAAGAAGTGACTTTGCTGCCTGAAAAAAAACTGACATCATAAAAACTCCTCTTAAGAAAAACCACTATACTTTAAAAAAGCAGCAGTTATGACAACCATTGCTAACGAGAGAGGAAGAAAAACCTTCCAACCAAGCCGCATGAGTTGATCATAACGATAACGTGGAACAAAAGCTTTGACCATAGCGAACCAAAAAAATACAAAACAAACTTTTAGAACAAACCAAATGATACCGGGAACCCAATTAAGCCACCAAACATCTAAAGGAGGGAGCCAACCGCCTAAAAATAAAATGGTTGTTAATGCGCACATTAAAACAATAGCAACATATTCACCAAGAAAGAAGAGCATATATGGCGTTGAAGAATATTCAACCATATGACCAGCAACAAGCTCAGATTCTGCTTCCACTAAATCAAAGGGAGGACGGTTTGTTTCTGCGAGCGCAGAAATAAAAAAGATAATAAACATTGGAAAAAGAATGAGCCAATTCCAATCGAGAAAACTATTAAAAGGAAGACCTAGAGTTGTACCAAGTCCATGATTTTGTTTAAGAACAATGGTTGTGAGATCCAACGAACCACTTACTAAAATAACAGTCACAAGAACAAAACCAATAGAAACTTCATAAGAAACCATTTGTGCTGCTGAACGAAGAGCTCCTAAGAAAGGATATTTTGAATTTGATGCCCATCCCCCCATAATAACACCATAAACTTCAAGAGATGAAATGGCTAAGATATAAAGCAATCCAACATTAATCTTTGCAACTTCCCATCCCTCATTGACAGGGATAACAGCCCAAGTTGATAAAGCAAGTGTTGCTGAAACAAAAGGAGCTAAAAGAAAAACCCCCTTATTTGCACCTGCTGGGATAATAGGTTCTTTCACAACAAATTTAATTAAATCTGCAAAAGACTGTAGTAATCCCCACGGACCAACAACATTGGGACCACGTCGCAATTGTACAGCAGCCCAAATCTTTCTATCTGCATAGAGAAGATAAGCAACTAAAATCAACAGAACGACCAAAAGAAGAAGCGTTTTTCCAACGACAATAAGTAATGGCAACAGCCAAGTCATAAAGAAATCATACATCATTATTCCTTTTCCTTTGCCCTTACTCTACAGCTTGCATAGCACGGCTTTTTGTAAGAGATGAACATTCAGCCATAACGGCAGAAGCACGTGCTATCGGATTTGTCAAATAAAAGTCTTTAACCATAGAAGTAAATGCTTGACTTTCTAGGGAAACCATTTTCGAACCAAGCGCCTTAAGACCACTTATATCAGAAGGCATTATATCATCAATGGCACAAAGATGTGGGTAATCATTAAATAAGCATTGTCTTAATTGAGAAAGAGAATCAAAGGGGAGTCTTTGTCCTAAAACATCTGATAAGGCACGCAAAATAGCCCAATCTTCTTTTGCTTCACCTGGAGCAAAACCAGCCCGATTTGTCATTTGAACACGCCCTTCTGTATTCACATAAAGTCCTGATTTTTCAGTATAAGTTGATGCAGGTAAAATAACATCAGCCGCATGCGCACCATTATCACCATGGCTACCAATATAAATTTTAAACGCTTTTATATTGGTCAATTCCACTTCATCAGCACCAAGCAAAAATAAAACTTCACAGGTTTTAAGAATATTTGCAACCCCAAGCTTAGAAGTAAAGCCTATATCTAACCCTCCAACGATTGACGCTGCATTATGAAGAATCCCAAATCCATTCCATTCTTCACTAAGAGCACCAATATTATCCGCTAATTTAGCAAGGTTTTTTAAAACAGATAACCCTTCATTTCCGCAAATCGCCCCCTCTCCGATAAGAATAAGAGGTCTCTTTGCTTTTTTTAAAACATTAAAAAAAGCATCCTCTCCACCAATAAGTGTATTTAAAGCATCACCCCCAGATCCAAGATAAGAATAAGGATAACGTAAATCCACTTCCTCTCCAATGAGCGCAACAGGAAAATTTCCCATCCGTTGGCGTTTTAAAATACGCGCATTTAAAACAGCAGCTTCATGGCGTGGATTAGAGCCCACAATGAGCAATGCATCAGCTTGTTCAATCCCCGCAATTGTAGGATTAAAAATATAACTCGAACGTCCAAACTCTGGCGACAAAGCAACTCCTTTTTGACGACAATCAAAAAGCTTTGAACCCAACGAGATCAGTAATGCTTTAAGGGCATACATTTCTTCAACAGAGGCAAGATCCCCTGCAATTGCCCCTATTTTTTCTGGCAAGGTTTTAGAAACCACCATTTTAATCTTTTCAAAAGCTTCTACCCAACTTACAGGCTGAAGTTTTCCATCTTTGCGTACATATGGTCTATCAAGACGCTGAGTTCGTAACCCATCCCAAATAAAACGCGTCTTATCAGAGATCCATTCCTCATTTACATCTTCATTCGTACGCGGCATGATCCGCATCACTTCACGGCCGCGGCTATCAATACGGATCGCACTGCCAAGCGCATCCATAACATCAATCGATTCTGTTTTAATCAACTCCCAAGGACGTGCATGAAATGCATAAGGCTTTGAAGTTAAAGCTCCTACTGGACAAAGATCAATAACATTGCCCTGTAACTCAGATGTCATAGCTTTTTCAAGATATGTCGTAATTTCAGCATCTTCACCACGACCGATCAATCCAAGCTCAGAAATACCTGCTACTTCTGTTGTAAAACGGACACAACGTGTACAATGAATGCAGCGTGTCATAACCGTTTTGACAAGAGGACCAATATATTTATCTTCTACAGCACGCTTATTTTCTGTATAGCGAGAACAATCACGTCCATAGAGCATTGCTTGATCTTGAAGATCACATTCTCCTCCCTGATCACAGACAGGACAATCCAAAGGATGATTGATGAGAAGGAACTCCATCACACCTTCACGGGCTTTCTTTACCATCTCTGTATTGGTAAAAATTTCTGGTGCTTCACCATTAGGCCCTGCACGCAAATCACGAACCCCCATCGCACAAGAAGCCTGAGGTTTTGGAGGTCCTCCCTTAACCTCAACCAAGCACATGCGACAATTTCCAGCAATTGATAAAGTTTCATGAAAACAAAAACGTGGTACTTCAGCACCAGCTGCCTCCGCTGCCTGAAGCAACGTATAGTAATCAGGGACTTCAATCTCTTTACCATCAACTTTGATATTTATCATCACTCATCCAGCCTGCGGATAATCCACTTAAACTTGCATTTCATTGCTCTTAAAACAAAAATCTCTATCCAACCGCTTCCAAAGCAATATTTTTCCTTTGCACAACATTTCGTGTATAATCATCAATTCTACGCTCAATTTCTGGGCGAAAATTTCGTATCAATCCCTGTATAGGCCATGCTGCTGCATCACCAAGAGCGCAGATAGTATGACCTTCAACCTGTTTAGACACTTCAAACAAAAGATCAATTTCACGTTTTTGAGCTCTTCCCTCAACCATACGCCCTAAAAGACGCATCATCCACCCCGTACCCTCACGACATGGCGTACACTGACCACAACTTTCATGTTTGAAAAAAGCTGCTATACGCCAAATTGCCCTGATAATATCCGTTGATTTATCCATAACAATAACACCACCGGTACCAAAAGAAGACCCGACATCGCGCATCCCATCAAAATCCATGATCGCATCAACCATATCCTCTCCACGAACAACTGGACAAGAAGCACCACCTGGAATAACTGCCAAAAGATTATTCCAACCTCCACGAATACCACCGGTATGTTTTTCAATTAACTCACGAAAAGAAACACCAAGAGCTTCTTCAAATGTACAAGGTGCATTCACATGCCCAGAAACCATAAACAATTTCGTTCCAACATTATTTGCACGTCCAATTGATGAAAACCAGGAAGCACCCCGACGCAAAATCGTTGGAACAACGGCAATAGATTCTACATTATTAACAGTCGTTGGACATCCATAAATTCCCATATTTGCAGGGAATGGTGGTTTAAGCCGAGGTTGTCCCTTTTTTCCCTCAAGACTCTCAAGAAGAGCCGTTTCTTCACCACAAATATAAGCACCCGCACCATGATGAATAATAATATCACATGCATGACCATATTTTGTTTTTTTACCTAGTAAACCGGCACTATAACACTCATCAACAGCCGCTTGCAGTGCTTCACGCTCACGAATATATTCACCGCGAATATAAATAAAAGCAACATTTGCTCCCATGGCAAAAGTAGCAATTGCACATCCTTCAATGAGAGTATGGGGATCATGGCGTAAAATATCACGGTCTTTACATGTCCCAGGCTCTGATTCATCAGCATTTACAACCAAATAATGAGGACGACCATCACTTTGTTTGGGCATAAATGACCATTTCATTCCTGTAGGAAAACCAGCACCACCACGCCCACGTAAACCTGACGCTTTCACTTCATCGATGATCCAATCACGACCTTTATCAATAATCTCTTTCAGACCACTCCAATGCCCACGCAACATCGCAGCCTTTAACGATTTGTCTTTTAAACCATAAATATTGGTGAAGATACGATCTTTATCAGCGAGCATACCCCACCTTTTTCTCTATTACCCGTAGCATTTTTAGCTTTTCCTCAAATGCAATTTTTTTAAATTTCTTAAAAACTTTCTACTTTTAATTAAACATTGTTATAATGTGGATAAAATAATGAAATATCTTTTCAAAAAAATATCTCACTCACCCCCCATTCCTTTATGATCCTTTTTTCTTTGAAGATTTGAGAGATTTCCTTTTTTCTTCATCCTCAAGAAGAGAGGTTAAACCACTAATCGGCTCCGATGATTGACGACTGTTTTGTGGACCAACCGTTATTTCAGAACCTTTTCCCGCTTCAAATGCATCAATAATTTCTTCAAGACGCTCAGCTGTAAGATCTTCATAAGTATCCTTGAAAATCATAACCATGGGAGCATTAACACAAGCGCCAAGACACTCTACCTCTTCCCATGATAATGTTCCATCCGGATTAGTAACGAAAGGATCATGATGAATTTTTTTCTGACAAACTTTAATCAATTCATCAGATCCACGTAACATACAGGGAGTTGTACCACACACTTGAATATGTGCTTTTGTCCCTACAGGTTTAAGTTGAAACTGAGTATAAAAAGTTGCAACCTCTAGAACTCGAATATAAGCCATAGAAAGAATTTGGGCAATATGCTCAATTGCAGCACGCGTAACCCAACCATCTTGCTCTTGTGCACGCATGAGTAATGGAATAACAGCAGACTGCTCGCGCCCTACAGGATATTTCTCTATGGTATTCTTCACCCATATCTGATTTTCCTTTGTAAAAGAAAACTCTGCGGGCTGTGAGATATCATCTGCAAGACGGCGCACGGACATTAGCGATCAACCTCCCCAAAAACAATATCAATTGAACCCAAAATAGCGGTAGCATCCGCCAACATATGCCCTCTGGTTAAAAAGTCCATAGCCTGAAGATGAGCAAACCCAGGAGCACGCAACTTGACACGATAAGGCTTATTGGTTCCATCAGAAACAAGATAAACTCCAAACTCACCCTTTGGAGCTTCCACAGCAGCATATACCTCACCAGGAGGCGTATGAAAACCTTCTGTATAAAGTTTAAAATGATGAATAAGCGCTTCCATCGAACTTTTCATTTCGCTTCGCTTTGGGGGTACAATTTTACGATCTAAACTCGAAACTGGTCCATTTTTTTCAGTACTAAGCAAACGATTCACGCATTGGCGCATAATTTTTGCTGATTGCCGCATCTCTTCCATACGAATCAAATAACGGTCATAACAATCACTATTCTTACCTACAGGAATATCAAATTCCATTTCATCATAACACTCATAAGGTTGGCTCTTACGCAAATCCCATGCTACACCGGCTCCACGAATCATAACCCCAGAAAAACCACGCGCCCAAGCCTCATCAATACTCACCACACCAATATCTACATTACGCTGTTTGAAAATCCGATTTGGTGTTATAAGTGCATCAAGCTTACCAAGAGCAATAAGAAACGGATCAATAAAATTACCAATATCCTCAATTAAGGATTCTGGTAAGTCTTGATGCACACCACCGGGGCGAAAATAATTGGCATGAAGACGTGCCCCGCACGCACGTTCATAAAAAATCATCAATCTTTCACGTTGTTCAAATCCCCAAAGTGGTGGAGTCAAAGCACCAACATCCATCGCCTGTGTCGTTACGTTAAGCAAATGATTAAGAATACGTCCAATTTCAGAAAACAAAACACGTATTAATTGCCCTCGCTTTGGAACTTTAACCCCTAATAATTTTTCAATAGCAAGTACAAAAGCATGCTCTTGATTCATAGGAGCAACATAATCTAAACGATCCAGATAAGGACCAGCTTGAAGATATGTTTTTGTTTCCATTAATTTTTCAGTACCGCGATGCAATAATCCAATATGCGGATCTACACGCTCAACAACTTCACCGTCCAATTCCAAAACCATGCGCAAAACGCCATGCGCTGCAGGATGCTGCGGACCAAAATTGATATTAAAGTTTCGAACATTGACCTCAGCCACAATCAACCCCTTGCTTTTTAAAAAACTTCATATCAAACGTTAACAAAAACTCTCATTATACCTAAAACTGGTATTTTTAAAGACCTACACCCTAACCTAAAGATTTATCAGCCCCCATATCATTTCTTGACATCTCCTTTTTCATCACATGGCAAAACATATTGTGCTCCTTCCCAAGGAGAAAGAAAGTCGAAACTGCGCATCTCTTGTCGCAAAACAACAGGCTCATAAATCACTCTCTTTGCTTCATTATCATAACGACATTCAACAAATCCAGTTACGGGAAAATCTTTACGTAAAGGATGCCCTTCAAATCCATAATCCGTTAAAATCCGCCTTAAATCGGGATGCCCTGAAAATAAAACCCCGTACATATCGTACGTCTCACGCTCATACCACTCTGCTCCAGGATAAATAGAACACGCAGAAGCAACTGGAGTATTTTCATCTGTACGAACCTTAACACGTAAACGTAAATTCTCACGAGGAGACAATAATTGATAAGAGACATCAAAACGCTTATCGCGAGATGGGTAATCAACTCCACTAATATCTGTAATATTAATAAACTGACAGCGAGAATCATCACGAACAAACATTAACACATCTGTAATTGCATCAAGACGCGATATAATCGTTAATTCACCAAATGCAAGAATGGTTTCTTCAAGCTTATCGCCTAATTTGTCTTTCAAATAGTTAGAAAGTTCAACCAATGTTTCATTCATCATAATAATGAAACCCCTATCGCTCTATGGAACCTGTACGACGAATTTTTTTCTGCAGCAATAATATACCGTACAGCAACGCTTCCGCTGTAGGAGGACACCCTGGAACATAAATATCCACAGGCACAATACGATCACACCCACGTACAACTGAATAAGAATAATGGTAATACCCACCACCGTTAGCACACGATCCCATAGAGATCACATAACGCGGCTCCGGCATTTGATCATAGACTTTTCTTAGAGCTGGTGCCATCTTATTTGTTAGAGTACCTGCAACTACCATCACATCTGATTGGCGGGGCGAAGCGCGTGGGGCATATCCAAAGCGCTCATTATCATAGTGAGGCATGGAACACTGCATCATTTCGACAGCACAACAAGCTAAGCCAAAACTCATCCACATGAGAGAACCAGTGCGCGCCCAAGTAATCAAAGCATCGGCTGAGGTAACTAAAAAACCCTTATCTGATAATTCCGCATTAATATCACGAAAAAACTTATCATCTGATCCTATCAATTCACCGGTATTGGGATCGATGATTCCCTTTGGTTTTGGAGCTGTAATCGTTGAATTATTAGATATTAATTCCATTCAAGCGCTCCTTTTTTCCATTCATATATAAATCCAATAGTCAAAATCGCTAAAAACACAATCATAGACCAAAAGCCAAATATACCTATCGATTCGAATGAAACGGCCCAAGGAAAAAGAAAAGCAACTTCAAGATCAAAAATAATAAACAAAATTGAAACCAAATAGAAACGAATATCAAACTTCATGCGTGCATCACTAAATGAATTAAATCCACATTCATAAGCCGATAACTTTTCAGGATCGGGAGAACGGTATGCTACAATGTACGGTGTAATCAACAAAACCCCAGCAATAACTGCTGAGACAATAATAAAAATCAAAACTGGTAGATAAGAGCTCAATAAATAAGCCATAACCCTCTTCCATCGTAACAAAATACCAGAACTTAACACAATGACTCGATATTGCGAGGTCAAACAGATAAATTCAAATAATCGCTCTATTCATTCTACTCATAATGCTTAAAAGGTATACAGAGCGATACTTTTCTTATCGGCATAGGTAACGCAGAGCAACGAAAGACGCAAGCCCTATTCTTATAAACCATGTAAAAAGGAAGAAAAAACATATCCCCCAAAAAGTAGACACTTCACTACCTAATCCATAGCACATGAATATCTTAAAAAGAAATCCCATAAGGAAACAAGAAATGGCGCGAGTGACGGGGCTCGAACCCGCGACCTCCGGCGTGACAGGCCAGCACTCTAACCAACTGAGCTACACCCGCGCATTCTTTACACCAACTTATTCTTGGTACAAGCGGTCGTGTAAGGGGTTCACACGTTTATGTCAAGAAGGATTATGCATTTTTTTAAAAAATTATCAAATACCATCTTTATTCTTGCGTTTAGAAAATTTTTTCCTTAAAGAGGACCCATCCAATTGCTGATCATTGCATTGGGCGATTAGCTCAGCTGGTAGAGCGCCTCGTTTACACCGAGGATGTCGGGAGTTCGAGTCTCTCATCGCCCACCATATGCTTTCACCTTTTATGTAACTTATTTATTTTTCATATGTTTTTTAGGGTTAGGGGAGCTAGAATAAAGGTGAGGGAATAGGATTTTGCAACATGCCTCTCAATTATTGCGAATCAGAACTTCTTTTCTAGGTATTTTTTATGAGAACTTTAGAATAAAAAATCTTACGATATTTCTCTTTTCCTAAATTAAGAGGAAAACTAGTATCATAATTTTTGGCTTTATTTTTTCTACTATAATGATGACTACCTAGAAGAAGATCATTTAAAATTTCTTGCCATTGAAGATTCGTTCCTGATGTTAAGAGGCTCTCCTGTGCTAAGCTTGTATCACCATTATGATGAGTTTTTAAAAATCTAATTCTATTAGGAATATCAAACATAAATCTTCCTTAACTCTTCGTGAGCCACTTTTTAAAGTGTGAGAAGCTATTTTCTATGGCATCGATGAAACGGGACAAATCCATTACAAAGATAAAGATAATGAAGGTAATCCACTTCATAATGCCTGACATCATCTTTAAGCCTTGATAGGTTTCTATCATCTCGTGAAGCAGCCGTCGTTCTGTTTCCGAAAGGTTTTTTCCCCGCTTACTTTGATTGCTACTCATTTTGCCACCCACATAAGCGTGCTCCCTGTTGATTATGCTTTAAAATATCTCTTGCTAAATTGGGACTGAGAGCGTTCAGATCTTGCTTGTCTAAATAAATGGGCAACCAACCAACACAAGAAACAGACCTATTGGCCGCGCATCCAACGAGACAAAGCAGCACGCACACCAGCATCACTTTTTTGATTAATTTCATTTTCTACCTCAAGGCGTGTTCTCGCTTTCTTTAATGCTGTCTCTGTTTGTTTTTGCCGCTCGCTTTTCTTGCCAAGCTGAAAAGCTTTGCCTAAAATCATAAAAAAAAATGGCTAAAGCCGCTAACAGAAGAGACAGATTTCTTTACGGATAAGGTTACGGATTGCCTCTCCGATACCACCACGAGTTCTTTGATCTTTTGAAAAGTTTCCATTGTTTCCACCATTGTTGTTTGTGTTTTTTGTTTTTTCTAAATCATCAATCGCCTTGCGTACCCAGTTACGCCATTGTTGCTTGCCAATCGATTTTGATTCATTTGCACCGGCTTTTGAACGCCAGTAGTCACGAAATTTTGCCATTTCGACTTTGATACGCTCTGGAGGCAAGCCCTCTGCAAGTGCAAAATCATAATTGGGTTCAAAATCAGCAGACAATCGACAACCTCGATCAGTATTAACCTGCTTGGCTTTTTTCGGAACGTTTTCTTGCTCGTGAATGGGAGGTTGGGGTTCTGATGATGTTGTGTTTTGTTCTGATTGGCTTTGGAGGGTATCAACCTCTGTTGGCTCTTGAACCAAATCGTTTGTTTCTAAATTTTCAGAATTAATTTCTTTTTTTGCTAAAATGATAGTTTTAGTTTTTTTATATATATTCTTATTCTGGTTCTTTATAGCTTGATTTTGCTTGCACACCTTTTTACCAGCTTCACTACGAACTTGCGATATGTTGTCTTTTTTATCAGCAAAATCGTTCAGCTCTTCTTCAACGCGCGTATTCCACAATCCATTATCTGTCTCAACAAGTTTATCATTCCTCATTAGTATTCGACAATAGCTGCAAATTTTTTCTGCGAACAATTGCAAGCGCGTGCAAGCGTTTCAAAATCTGTTTTAAGTGGTGCTTTTTTTTCATACATGAGAACGAGAAGCGTCATATAAGCGCCCCTTTGCTCCAATGTCATTCCATTTGTACCACTTATCCAGTCATACAAATAAAATCTTACCCATGGCATACCATTAGACATGTGTACCCCCTTCTTTCTTTAAATATAAAATTGCCAAAGCATCTGCTTCATTATCATCTTTAGGCGCGTGCCCTTTTGCACACACCGCTTTAATCATTTCTCCTTTTGAAGCATTACCCTTCCCCGTTGTCGCTTTCTTAATCGTACCAACTGGAATGCCTTCGTACGGTATCTGATGATGTTCACACCAAGCCGTTAAAGTTGCTAGAAAGCCACCGTAAACATACGCTGCATCAGTCCCCACATGCCGGCGTACTTTTTCAAAATACACCGCGTCAATTTCATCAACAGACCTCTTTAGTTCAGAAAGCCATTTCTTAAAGCGCAGATAACGCATACCACCGCCTTCAAAACGGCGTGATTGAAAATGTTTTGTATCGCTTGTTATGTGACCATCAGCACCACATATAGCCCAGCCAGTCTTAGTACCTAGATCAAGACAGAGAATCGTGTTAGTCATTTTAATGTTCCATTAGTTATTTTTGAAATGAGGGGGGGAAATGTTAACGATATTTGAATACTTTTCTACAATATCTCTCGCTGCTACTGCTATTCATGCTAGTGTTTCAGTTTGGACAGATATGAAAACGCAAACAACAATCTCTAGGGCCTAAATTACAAATTAATTATACAAAAACGCTAGCAAATGTACCTTACGATTCAAATGAAAATCCCACATTCAAAGTAGATTTAACCTTCTACAATCCCACAAAACAAGCAATTAAGATAAATAATATCTGGCTAGATCCCCAAAATCCGTTTCAATTTGTTGAAGCTCTCTATCCCAGTCCAAATCACAAAATTATTAAAGAACAAAGCGTCAATATCCCTATAAAACCTAAACACATCAACTTAATAGATCCTCAGTTAAAACCGGAACCAGAGAGTACATTTGACCTGTTTAATGTAGAGAGTAAGAAGGAACTTACAATTTTATTGACTATTCAAGCTATGCAACCAGATATAGTAAATCCTATAAATATTATTGTAGAACATACTTCCTCTAACTATCCCAATAAAACACTTAAAGCTTTTTATTGCATTGGCTTTTTTCGTTTTTCAGAGACACAAAGATTGAATTTTTGGGCTAAGATATCCAAGACAGAACGCACTCTATATCGTTCCCTCACTCGCGATGAATAAAAGATTAAATAAAGAGTTATACACTAAAAACAAGCTGTAAGGTCTAAGTCTTTAGTTATCTTATTTTCTTCTCCTATCTGTTATTATACCAATGAAAAAATACAATAATATTCAAAACAATAATCGATATGGACAGTAATGATATTGGTAAACCGTAATCCATCTTTATTTCCTTTCTTCATATTGAGGTTGTACCATCTTATTTTGTTCACACGGCTTTTCACTCAAACTGAAACCGTTGACAAAAGAAGACGTTGGAGGTGATTGTTTATTCCATAACGCTTCGAGAAGATATGCAACGGCTCCCCTTGAAGGAACACCATATTTTCCCAACGCCATACTGTTGATTTGTTGACGCCTAACCGTTCTGCCATTTCTTTCAGAGTTAAATTCAGATTTTTACGTAACTGTTTTACTGCTATTTTTCCCATAAAAAATGATATGCATTATGACTACTTAAAAGTCAAGTCGAAATGCATACCAATTATATGCAATATGAATATATTAAGGAGATAAAAATGCTTAGTAACACGATAGACCAATCTGCTAGATTAATAAAAGCACGTTTAGCGCGTGGTTTTAGGAGTGCAAAAGAAGCAGCTAGATATTTTGGCTGGAACTACTCTAGCTATATACAGCACGAACAAGGATTAAGAGGAATATCACGGGCATCTGCAAAATATGCAAAAGCATTTAGAATTAGTGAAGGGTGGTTATTAACCGGAGAGGGAGACGGTCCCTCCTTTCCAATCCCCGCGACAAAACAAACCGTTGATGAGCAAATTATTAATCTACTACAAAAAACAACTCAGCCAGATAAAGAAACAATTCTTCACCTTTTAAATCGCCTGCATGCAAAAGAAAAAAAATAAAAGCTTTTTTCTTTCATTACTAAATGTAGAAACCAGCTGCATAATTTTGTTATCTAATTCTATATCACTTTTTATTGTTTTCATAACCATTCACTTTCTCCTTTCATGAGAATCGTCATTTAGAAAAAATCTTCTTACAAGATTTTTATATCGTTAAAAATAAAATATACATAATGCATATTTTATTGTTGATATGTATGCATTATGCGTATTATATATATTCCATAAACCACGCACAAACAATTGCCAAGAGGCGTTAGGGAGGAAAAATTATGGAAAATCCAATTCTTATAAATTCTGATGAAATTTTATTAGTTGTCTATAATGATGATGATCAAAACATTGCAGAGTCTGGACCACTTGATGAAAGCCAAATTCTAAGCATTGTTGATGAGGGAGATGATGCAATCCAAATCTTTCGTATAAATCCTTCTGAGAATAGTTGTGAAGACATTTCTGAAGATATCGCGGAATTTTATCTTAGAGAAAGTGAAGAACAGTGTTTCAACGAAAACATATCTCACGACTTTATTTTACACAGCACAGCATACGGTTTTTTTTAGACGATATAAAACAGCGTGAATATGACGATGCAATGTACGGTTCTTACGAACAACAACACCGTTTGCGTACTTGTGATGTGCTTTAAATTCTGAAGGGCGCATTTAAAAGCGCCCCTTTCATTCATCAAGTCCCGTCAATATGAGGTTCGTAATGGAAAAGCCTATTGCTATCCAACAAAATACAATCAAACACGAAACCGTTCAAACGGTCAACGCACGTGAATTGCATGCATTTTTGGAAGTTAATTCCAATTTTAGAGATTGGATTAAAAATCGTATTAAAGAATATAATTTCCAAGAAAATCAAGATTTTATAATTTTCGCTAAAATTTTAGCGAAATCCTTAAGAGGGCGTCCAAGCATGGAATACCACCTTACCTTAGACATGGCAAAAAAACTTTCCATGTTAGAGCGTAACGAAAAAGGTAAAGAAGCCCGTCAATATTTCATTGAATGCGAGCGGCGTGTAAAACAATTCCCTCAATTAAATCTTGCAAACGCTCTAGAAAACCCTCTCTTTGTAAAAAAAAACTGCTTTTAGAAAGCGTCACACAATTAGAGACCTTAAAAAGTGAAGTGAGTACCCTTAAACCAAAAGCCATGGCACTTGAAAGTTTACAGCGTCATAATGGACTCTTCGGTCTTACAGAAGCCGCGAAAATCCTCGAGATGCAACCAAAACAATTCATTCAATTCTTACAGCAAAAAGGTTGGGTTTATAGACGTGCAGCAGGTGGAAATTTACTTCCTTATCAAGACAAAATCCAAAAGCAACTGATGGACTGTCCAACCATCACACTTCAAACCGCTAGTGGAATAGAAGAAGTCATTCCTTGCGCAAAAATCACAGCAAAAGGAATTGGTGTGCTGTCACAAGAGCTTAAAAGACAAAGCATGCATTAAGAGGCTGTCACTATGGAAAAGAAATACGAACTGACTGATGAGACAATTTGGATATACGGAAATAAGTTAACTTATCGTATCCGTGCATTGAGAGATTTTGCTTATATCAAAGCAGGTACCTTAGGTGATTTTATTGAAAAGGAAAGAAACTTATCACATGATGGCAATTGCTGAATATATGATAATAATGCTGCTGTTTATGATGATGCTGTAGTTTATGATAATGCAGAGTTTTTTTGGGAATGCTAAGATTTTTGGTGATCGCTCATATAAAAGTATAGAAAAACAACATATTCTTGATGCTGTAGACAGAAGGCGTGATACTCCCGCAGCAGCAAGACACTTTTTAACTTCTCTAAACGGTCTTTTTAATTGGGCGGTTGATAATGCTCTTTTAAATAGAAACCCCGCTTTTAATATAAAAGCACCAAAATCTTTAAACAGAGAGGGATTACTACCATGGCTAGAAGAGGACATAGACAGATATTATCACCATTGCTCCCATGGTACACATGAACGTGTATGGATTGACGTCCTTTTGTATACCGGCTTGCGTCGTGGTGATGCAGTTCGTATCGGCTGGAAAGATGTCAAAGATAATATCATCCATCTTAAAACAGAAAAGAGCCAATTTAAAACAGACGTTTTTTTACCAATTTTACCTGAATTAGCAGAAACTCTTAAAATTGGTCCTATTGGTAATGAAACATTCATCTGCGGAAAAAATGGAAATAAACTCGTAAAAGAAAGTTTTGGCAATCTATTTCGTAAGGCGTGTAATGCGGCGGGTATTAAAAAATCAGCCCATGGATTGCGAAAATTAGCTGCAACACGTGCCGCCAATGCTGGTGCTACAGTTTCACAAATGAAAGCGCTTTTTTTGGGGCTGGACAGAAGATAAAATGGCATCCCTTTATACCAAAACAGCCGATAGTAAACGCCTTGCAATAGAAGCAATTAAAAAACTTCAAAAAAACTAAGGCAATGGATAGCAACTACAAATAAAGCAAAGCATCATAAAATTATGAATAAAATCAAATATTTGTTTGATTATCATCAGAAACTAGAGGAGAAATAGGTGGTTGTGCTTGTTGCATTGTTTGCCATAAATTATAGTTTGTTTGCATATCTAACCAAAATTTTGCTTTACTAAAACCAGCCAACTCTAATTTAACTGCAAGCTCGGTACTCATAGAAGCATGTCCGTTAATCACTCTTGAGAGAGAAGCTCTTGTCATATGGAGGTGATCAGCTAATTTTTGTATTGATAGCCCCATTTCTTCTAAGAAAGCTACTTTTAAAACTTCACCCGGATGTGCAGGATTATGCATCATTTTTTATTCCTTTCATCAATGGTAATCTTGATAATCAACAAGCTCCACATCTGTTCCTATAAAGCGAAAAGTAACACGCCAATTTCCATTCACCCATATGGAATAGTATCCTGTAAGTTCACCTTTAAGAGGATGCATTTTAAAGGCAGGTGCTTTCAACATTTCAGGCGTCGTAGCACTTGTTAAAGCTGTCAAGATAACGCGTAATTTTTTTACGTGATCTGGTCGAATCGCTTTTGTGGAACCTGTTGTATAAAATAATTTTAAGCCCTTATGTTTGAAACTCACAATTGCCATTACCACCCCTTATCGTATATCATAACTATACGATTAATAAAAATAAGAGTCAAGTTCTATACGACCAAATTTAGTTTCATATTTGGATAAAATGATTGAAAATAATCTATAAAAAGGTTCGGGATAGACAGAAAAACAAGCTAATAAAATCAATAACCATAAAATTCCCTAACCTTTATATAAATTATTGATTTTATATAAATATAGCATTCCCCCCATCACAGCTTAAAGCACTTCTAGGCTGAATAGAAAACAGCATGGCATCATTTTATACACAAACAACCAATAAAAAACATGAAAAGACTCAGGGGGGGACAGAAAATAAATTAATAGAATGAAAGGAAAACTCTTGAATACTTCTATCTATTATCTATTAATTTTCTTAAATATGGTGATCCCGACAGGATTCGAACCTGTGACCCACGGCTTAGAAGGCCGTTGCTCTATCCAGCTGAGCTACGGGACCAAACACCCAACTGATTATTTTCCCAATCTAAAATAGCATCTCTAACTTAATGTGTCCAAGATTGCTGCCGATTACTGCGAAAATTATCAGAATAAGAAACGGCACGCCGAATCGACATATGTGTTTTTTCTACACGATAAGGGATAGCATTCTTGCGTGCAAAAGCAATGGCTTCTTCCTTTCTATTAAATTGGATTCTTACCTGACTATTCATATCAGATGTCGCTGTGTAACCCATAAGAGGCTCTAGCATTTTTGCTTTTATCGGCTCATACTGTAGAATCCAAAAGCCTGTATTCCCCTTACCTGACTGCATAGCTGTTTTAGCAGGACTATAAATACGTGCGACCATGCCTCTTCCCTTCAGATTATACAATATTTTAATGATTGTTTTTCACCACACGTACCCAATTGGTTCATCCTCATACACCTCATCAAATATGGTCGGAGCGATAGGATTCGAACCTACGACCCCCTGATCCCAAATCAGGTGCGCTACCAGACTGCGCTACGCTCCGCTATTTAACATCTATTTGATGCACATTTCCTAAAATTTTCACAATAGAAGTGCAAGAGAAAAAACGTACTTTTTTTCAATTTTGTTGCATTTCTTTACAAAAAAGAATGTTTTTAAATTTTTTTCTCCTCAATAACACATTTATTCGCAAAAATAGAATCCGTACAAAAATCTAACCGATGTAAAAAATAATGCACCTCTTATAAGGGTTTCATAATTTTATTCTGCTTTAAGGAAACTATCCACTGTATCAGAACACATTCTACAGATAGAGTTTAAAAAACGACTTAGATATTACAAAAAAAATTCCTAAAGAAAATATAATATTTCCACTGTACTTACTATAAAATCCATCTCTATTAAGCATTTTTCTCCCTTTTCTATTCTTCCAAAGATGAAAAAACTCTCGCTTTTCCTATAATTCAAGTCCATAAACAATAAACATTTTTTCAAACTATAAAAATTTTTATGATAAATAGAATAAGGGGCTCTTTTTAGAAACATTTTCAAATGCAAAAATATATAGCTTGTAAAAGTGATGAAAAAAAATACTCATCCAATAAAATCTCAAAGCCATTTCTTGCACGCATGAAAAAGTAAAAATAATATCCTTTACTTTTAACAGATATTAAAAGCAGAAAACTTAAATGACGTGTCCTTCCTTATATTCAAACAATAATAAAAGGAAGAACATGTAAAGCCATGATAAGAAGTATTTACGTTTTTTTTCTATTCAAAACTTCGGCAATCACAGCACGCGTTATTTTTCTTTTTCTTTGTAACGCCAATTGATCAACAGAATCAATAACATGTTTCAATGAAAATAAAGAACGTTCACAACGGCTGATAAGATAATAAACTGTATCTGGATGTACAATAAGCTGTCTATCGGAAAAAAGCTTAAAGGCAACAGCTGTTAACAATGCATCATCAGGCTGATTAATTTCAACGAACATCACCGAATTAAGACGACTTTTTAGATCATTTAACTTTAGATTCCAAGTAGAAGGGAGTGTTCGTGCCGTCATCAATAAAGTAGCTTGTCGCGCATCAACATTTGTTTGCTTAACACTGTTAATTAAATGAAAAAGTTCTGTTTCACTAATTTCACCAGAATCAATATCCTCTATTAAAAATGATCTACCTAAAGAAGCCATAGCAACAGCTTGATCAATTTTATTATGCTGAATCCTAAATGCATTTGCTTTTTGCAGCCATATACTCGAAAAGTGCGTTTTTCCAGCTCCTTCTTTTCCAACCAAAACGGCAATAGGTAAGCGCCAATTGGGCCAATGATCAATAAGCTGAAAAGCCATACGATTGCTATCCGTCACGACTAAATCATCAAATTGAAAAATCGGTTCATAAGGAAAATTTAAAGATAATTGCGTTTCTCGCCCATTCATTTTAGCGTCTCCGACTTTCCACTTCGCGAATACATCTGAGAACTAAGATAAGTATGTAGGGCAAAACGAACTAAAACACCCACAGCCGCCGCTGCAGGAACAGCAACAAGCATACCAGTAAAACCAAAGAGTGAAGAAAAAGCAAAAAGCGAAAACATCAACCACACGGGATGTAATCCCACTGATGAACCAACAAGTTTTGGTTGAAGAATATAACCTTCAATAAACTGACCAATTAAAAAAAGTACCATCACAATAATGATTCCCCCCCAATTATTGGGATAAAACTGGACCCATGCAATCCCAACAGAAAGGAGAAAACCACTCATTGTTCCGATATAAGGAATAAAGCTAATAAGGCCAATAAACATACCAACCAAAAGACCAAAATTGAGCCCTGCAATCGTTAAACCAATAGCATAATAGCCCCCCAATATGAGGCAAACGGTTCCTTGTCCACGAACAAAGCCTGCTATAGCTCTGTCCATTTCATGAAAAATACTTCGAACGGTTTCAAGATGATCACGCGGTATTAACGAATCAATTGCTGTCACCATACGTGGCCAATCTAATAACATATAAAATGTTACCACAGGTGCCACAACAAATAGACTAACGATATTAACGATAGACTTTCCTGATTTCAAAAGTGAATTCAAAAGAGATGTAATAAAATCAGAACCTTCTCCTAAAAGCCCTTTAATATTACTCCGTAATTCATTTGGATCACTTCCAAAATAGTGCCTTATCCAATCAAAATCATGTTCAACAAAAAAGGTTTGAATACGATTAATATAAACAGGTAAGCCATCACTCACAAATTGCTGTATTTGCGAACTAATAATAGGAATCAGAATAACTAAAGCAGCAACAAAGATAATAACAATAAATAAGGTAATGAGGACAGTACCAAAAACACGACGAATACCAAACTTTTCAAGCAATTGAACAATGGGATTAAGAAAATAAGCCAACACAATTCCTGCTACAAAAGGAAGCAAAATTGATCCAAAAACGAACATAAAAAGAATAAAAAAAATCAGCGCTCCCAGCCAAAAAAAGATTTGTCTTTTCATATTATTCGGCAAAGGTAATTGCGTATATGCAGGCACATAAGTCTTATAACGGTTACGGGATGTGTTCTCACTCCCTTTCTTTTTCATAAGTTCCCACGAAGACTGTCCATGATTATCTGATATCTTGCTCATAAAATATCCTAAAAAAAATTCTTCACAAAAATTATAAACATCTTCAAAATAAGGTACAAGTAAAGTTGCTTATTTTCTTTCCAATATCTCTTGCAGAGAAAACTCTATCATGGCATTGAATAACATTAAAACCTGATTTTCCACTAAAGGAAGGCTCCAATGAGCAATCAAGATCTTACAAATAATAATCTTACCTACGCAAAAGCCGGTGTAAACATCGATATGGGTAATGCTATGGTAGAAAAAATTAAACCCTTTATACGTGCGACAAAACGAGCCGGAGCAGATGCAGAAATTGGTGGTTTTGGTGGCCTTTTTGATTTAAAAGCAGCCGGGTTTGCAGATCCTATCTTAGTCGCAGCCAATGATGGAGTGGGAACAAAACTAAAAATTGCCATTGAAGGTGGACACCATAATACTGTTGGTATTGATCTGGTCGCTATGTGTGTCAATGATTTACTTGTACAAGGGGCGGAACCTCTTTTTTTTCTGGATTATTTTGCAACTGGAAAACTTGATCCTGAACAAGGTGCGGCAATTGTTTCTGGCATTGCAGAAGGATGTAAACAAGCCGGTGCTGCTCTTATTGGGGGAGAAACCGCAGAAATGCCAGGCATGTATGCAGAAGGTGATTATGATCTAGCAGGTTTTGCTGTAGGCGCATGTGAACGCAGCATGCTGCTCCCTTCAAAAGACTTGACAGAAGGCGATATTATCCTAGGTCTAAGCGCCTCTGGAATTCATTCCAACGGCTTTTCGCTTGTTCGACGAATCATTCAACAAAGTCATCTCAAATGGAATGACCCTGCCCCTTTTGCCCCCCAAAACAGCCTTGGTACAGCACTCCTGACACCAACACGCATTTACGTGAAATCGCTTCTTCCCATCATGCGAGAATACAAAGGAATTAAAGCTCTAGCGCATATTACGGGTGGAGGCTTTCCTGAAAATATTCCACGTGTCATTCCCTCTTCTCTTTGCGCTGAAATTAATCTTTCTAATATCAATGTTCCCTCCGTATTTTCATGGATTGCCAAACAAGGTAAAATAGAAGAAACAGAAATGTTACGAACATTCAATTGTGGTATTGGCATGATCATTATTGTAGCACAGCATACCGCTGAAACAATTACGCAAGCTCTTGAAAAAAATGGAGAGACTGTGACACCTCTTGGCACTTTAACAAAACGCGAAGATCAAAATAAGGGAATACTTTATAAAGGGGTACTGCATTTATGAAAAAACAAATCGTCGTTTTCATATCTGGTAATGGGTCCAATATGGTCGCCCTTGCCCAAGCAAGCCAACAAAAGGGATATCCTGCTAAAATCGTCGCAGTTATTTGCGATAATCCACGCGCAAATGGTATTGAAAAAGCACAAAATTATAACTTACCTATTCATATTATTGATCGTAAAATCTACAACACAAAAGAAGAGCATGAAGAAGGTATTTTCACGATTTTAGATCAATATAAACCGGATTTTCTCTGCTTTGCGGGGTATATGCGCCTTATCTCATCGCGTTTTGTAAAACTTTATGAGGGACGAATTTTAAATATTCATCCTTCTCTTTTACCTTCATTTAAAGGCTTAAACACACATGAAAGAGTTTTACAAGCAGGCGTAAAAATTACAGGTTGCACTATTCATCTTGTTACAGAAGACATGGATGCTGGAAAAATCCTTGCCCAAGCAGCTGTTCCGGTCTATCCTGATGATACCTCTGAGTGCTTAGCGCAAAGAGTTCTTAAAGCAGAGCATAAACTCTATCCAGAAGCCTTAAAAGCATTTATTGAAGGAAAGAGTGGTATAGCCGATACGCAACAACAACTCTTATCCTTTTAAGGATATTAGCGATCTATAACATTTTTTAACGTTGTAAATAGAGTTTATCTTTAGATCTATAATAAAAAACTTTAAAGTTTACCAGGTGAAGTCTATTTCTTCATAAATTCTTGCGTAGAATGTGCAATCTTTTTTGAGTTTTATTTAAATTTCCAAATCGTTCTTTTTGATTTCGTTTTCTGGACATTACCATGCGCTCTCTATTGATCAAAATACTCTCTATTTTTCTTAAAAAATCTTAAAACATCAATTTTTTTATTGCATCTATTTTTGTGTCATGATGAAAGTGTTTCTTTAACTGTTAGAGCTAACTGTTTGAGTGTAAAAGGTTTAGATAAAAAACCAAAAACAGCATCTTTTGGAAGATTCTTAGCAAAAGCATCTTTTGCATATCCAGAAACGAAAAGAAACTTGATATCAGGATAGTTTTTACGGACTTCCTTCAATAAAGTGGGCCCATCCATTTCTGGCATCACCACATCGGAAACAATAATATCAACAATGCCTTTTTTTTCCTCAAGAATAGAAAGGGCTTCCACCCCACTTGCCGCCTCTAAAACTGTATATCCTCTCATTTGAAGAGCTCTTACCCCCCCCATTCTGACCGCATCCTCATCTTCAACCAATAAAACAGTCGCAGATCCTGTTAAGTCTATATCTTTCTCTTCCTCTTTTTCAATATTTTGAGAAATTTCTCCTTTTATATCTGGGATATAACGGGGTAGAAAAATATGAAATGTTGCTCCTTCTCCCTCTTTACTTTCACAATAAATATACCCACCACTCTGCTTGATTATTCCATAAACCATGGATAAACCAAGGCCTGTTCCTTTTCCAACTTCTTTGGTTGTAAAAAAAGGCTCAAACATTTTTTCTTGTATAGCAGCAGATATCCCAGTTCCTGTATCTGAAATAGTCAATTGCACATATTCACCAATTGCTAAACCAAAATGATTAAATTCAGCACTTTGTTGTTTTGTAACATTGTTTGTAGCAATCGTAACAATACCTCCATCAAACATGGCATCACGCGCATTAATAACCAAATTCATAATCACACGCTGGAAAGATGCCTGATCGACTTCAACGCTCCACAAATCTCTTCCATGGATAATTTTTAGCTGAATATTATTCCCTAAAAGTGGTAAAATCAGATTGCGAATATCTGATAAAAACTCTGTAAAATCAACTTCTTCAGGTCTAAGTGTTTGCTTTCTAGAAAAAGCGAGTAATTGTTGGACAAGAGCAGCTGCACGATTAGCATTATTTTTAATATTGATCAGATCAGCATGAGCAGGATCAGAGCTACGATGCGTATTTAAAAGAAGATCACATGACATTAAAATTGCTGTCAAAACATTATTAAAATCATGAGCAATGCCGCCTGCCAATTGTCCAACAGCTTGCATCTTCTGACTTTGCATCATTTTATCTTCAAGTGTTTTTTGTTCTGTTGTTTCAATGACAGAGATAATAACTAAATCTTGTAGAGTATCACCATGATAGGGTGGTATAGACATCACATGGAGGCGTAAATGGCGCTCTTCATTCTTTTCTAGAACCGTTTCCAAAGAAACAAAATAATTTTTATTGGTCGCAATTTTTTGAAAGGCACGCTCTAACTGTATACAATCACGACGAGAAATAATATCATAAAAATTGATAGTCTTATCCATAGATTCCGTAAGTGATGAAAAAGCATTATTCATGTGAATCAATTGCCCCTCCTGATTTACCACAGCGATTGCAAAAGGACTCGCATCAAAATATTCTTCTAATATGCTCGGTAATTTTGATTGATCATCCTCTTCTTTTTTTATTTGTTGTGGAATAATCACAATACGATAAACGGCTTCCTCCTCTAAGAGAGAAGAAGTAGAAATAAAACAATGAAATATTTTCTCTCCTATCGTCTGTGAATTTAAACATAATGAAAATCTATAAGGTAAAGAGTAACCTGAGTTTTGATATCTGTTGGTTTGTAAACAAATATCACTCCATGAACTCTTAGCGCCAACGCTCTCAAATAATGGATCAAAATGATATTGACCAACCGAAAAATTTGCTAAATCAATAGAGAACCATTCAGCAAAAACCGCATTGGCATAAAGAAGTGTACCTTGTGCATTAATGGATATAAAACCAACAGGAGCTTGATCTAAGTGATTAATCGCCTCTTGAAGGTTAGAGAAAAAAACTTCTCGGGTTTGTTGTAAATGCGAAATATCACTAATGCGCCAAAATAAAAGCTTTTTTTTCTGTTTTGTAATAGGTTGAACAGAGATGTTATACCAAACAGATTTTTTTTGTGTAGAATCGGTAAAAATTGGTTGCTCTACTCTTAACTCTTCTTGTGCTGAAAGATTATTACAGGCTGCAACTTTTAGGCGATAGGAAAGTGCACCAGCTCCTGGAAGATCAGCAATAACCCTATAACAAGACCCTTCAGGCTTATAGGTTAGAATTTTTTGATAGTTTTGATTAGAATAATAAACAAAACCAGAAAGATCAGAGATTACAACTGCATCATCGCCCTTATTAAAGATGTTAAAATCAAAATCCTCATGCTGCCACGATGCGTGGTACCTTAAAATTCCCATTCCACTTAAAATGAGTGTTGCAACACCGATCGTTGCTAGAATCAAAAAAGATGCTACCACAGCCTTTTGCAAATAACTTTGTGGATAAAAAAAATCTAAAATGCCCACAGTGAAAAGGAAAACGAAGATAAAAATAATACCTAAAATCACAACTCTCCGACGCACAGAAAACGAAGACGCTGATCTTTCATTATTCTCAAAATCTTTATCCATCTCTCTTTGCCTTAGATTTAACTGTTTCTTATATCAAGAAACTTCCTTTATATTCATTGTTATAAAATATATACTATGATATCATCTTTCTAAGGAAGCTCACTTAATGTTAAAAAGTTTATTTCTTGTCTTTAAGTGGATCTTTTAAGGGTGTGTTTATAAATTTATCTCAATAAAAAACGG
The DNA here is from genome assembly GCF_028618425.1 of Bartonella sp. ML70XJBT. Classification (NCBI taxonomy): domain Bacteria; kingdom Pseudomonadati; phylum Pseudomonadota; class Alphaproteobacteria; order Hyphomicrobiales; family Bartonellaceae; genus Bartonella; species Bartonella sp. ML70XJBT. Next base: position 81,683 of record NZ_JAQISX010000002.1, on the reverse strand, counting down.
TAGTTTCCATACCATAATGGGAGAAAATCTATGGTTATCTGGTTATCAGACCAAATAGGTGTATCTGCTGCAAACATAACGATAAGTTTTTTGTTTTTTATAATAACAATCATAGCTCTTATGGTAATTATATTGTTTTTACGCCGTTTAAATATGAGAAGGTTCAACACTAATAGAAAAAAAAGTCTATCACGGTTAGCATTATGTGAATCAATTTCTATAGATCGAACACGCCGCCTTGTTTTAGTCCGTTGTGATAATAAAGAACATTTACTCCTTATTGGTGGATTAACAGATATGGTTGTAGAATCCGATATTACCAGCACATCCAGAACAGAAAAGAGAGAAATCCCCCCCCATCCTATTCCCTCTCTTACAGAAGGAAACGATACGCCAGATAAAGTCTCCTCTTCTTTTACGAATCAAGCAGTAAAAGATTCAGCCATCACAGCCGAAATTGAAGGGAGGCAAGAGCCATCTTTGTTTATTCCTACCACTCCAAAATAAAATATACAATTTGATTACTCACGTAACTTCATTCGTTTATCGTTCTCATGATTTTAATCATCAATCATCACGATAAACTTTTTCACGTCGTTCGTGACGCTCTTGTGCTTCCAGTGACAAAACGGCAATCGGCCGAGCCTCAAGACGCTTTATACTAATAGGCTCGCCTGTTTCTTCACAAAAACCATATGTCCCATTATCAATTCGCTCCAAGGCAGCATCTATTTTTGCAATAAGTTTCCTTTGACGATCACGAGCACGTAATTCAATTGTACGATCAGTTTCACAAGATGCCCGATCAGTTAAATCTGGTTGACCAACATTCTCTTCTTGCAAATTTTCCAAAGTCTCACGCACTTCTTTTAAGATATCATTTTTCCAAGAAACCAATTTAGCTCGAAAATACGCCTTCTGACGTTCATTCATAAAAGGCTCATCTTCACTAGGGCGATATTGACCATCAATCTCTTCGCTCATGCAATAAAAAAAACCTCCACATCTGCTCTGTGGGGTCTATATATTGTGCAATACTCCTCAACACAAGAGTAAAATGTTTTTTCATAACAATCTAAAAATATGTTCAAATTTAGCTTTAACTACTTTTTTGTCTAAGTTTGGACTTTTGATCAAAGATCATCCCAAAATCATCTTTCTCATTTATTGAGAAACCTCAAAAGAAGAAAAATTAAAGTTCAGAACCATCCCCCTCCTCCTTCTTCAGTGCACTAAATTTAAATGGAATACCAATGAATCATTTCATCCATGCAAAAAAAATAAAAATCTTTATAAAGGCAAAGTGTGATATCCACGCTTCAAATACATCAAAGCATCTTTTTCTTGACTACGATTGATTGCAACAACTTCACCAATCAATACACAATGGGTTGCATGTTCATGCCAACAAATTAAACGACAGTCAAAAGATGCTAAAGCATCTGAAAGACTAGGTGCCCCTGTTTGCAAAGTTCTCCATTGAGCCATATCAAAACGCTCATTTTGTGTAACATTGCAACGCCTCGAAAAAATATCTGCTAATGGACGATGTTTTCCTGCCAAGCTATTAACACAAAAAATTCCATTCTCCATAAACACATGATTCTTCATATTATGGCGCATGAGACAAACAAGAAGAGTTGGAGGATCATCTGATAAAGAGCAACACGCTGAAACAGTCACCCCACGCTTTCCTTTAATGCCATCTGTTGTCACAATATGCACAGCGCCTGCAAAATGGCTCATAGCATCTCGATATTCTTGCGAAGAAACGGTAATATTATCTTGAAGTTCAGGCTTCAAACATGTTTTATGATTCGACATATCTTTCACTTATCAAACTTTAAAATTTCAAGCGATCTTTGTATAAAAAAATCTATAATACGTATTTTTCTTTTTCGTCATAACACAAAAGATATTTGTGTATACACAGCGACATGATAAAACAGCCAATCAAGGAGATTTTTATGCCCCATTCTCATCTCATTTCACCTTCGCTCTTGGCGTCTGATTTTTCTAAACTTGGGCAAGAAATATTAGATGTTGTTGATGCTGGTGCAGATTGGCTCCATCTCGATATTATGGATGGACACTTTGTTCCTAATATCACCTTTGGCCCTGAAATCGTCAAGGCTCTGCGTCCATTAACTAAAGCAATATTTGATGTCCACTTGATGATTAAACCGGTTGATCCTTATTTGGAAGCTTTTGCAAAAGCGGGTGCAGATATTATAACCATTCATGCTGAAGCAAGTCCCCATATTCATCGTTCACTCCAAACAATCAAAGCAATGGGTAAAAAAGCAGGCGTTGCACTCAATCCAAGCACTCCTGAACATGTCCTTGAATATTTGCTTGATCAATTAGATCTCATCCTCATCATGACAGTCAATCCCGGCTTTGGTGGACAAAATTTTATTCCAGAAATAAAAGATAAAATTAAGCGCGTTAAAAGTATGATTGCAAACCGCCCTATTGATCTTGAAGTTGATGGTGGTATCACCGTTGATACAATTGGAATAACTGCAAAAGCTGGTGCAAATGTATTTGTCGCAGGCTCTGCAATTTATAAAAACGGAAACAAAGAGCTTTACAAAACACGCATGAGTGCATTACGCCAAGCCGCACTTCTCTCACAATAAGGAAAAAATAATGATCGCACGTTATTCCCGCCCTGAAATGGTAGCAATTTGGTCCCCCGAAACGAAATATCGTATTTGGTTTGAAATTGAAGCCCATGCCTGTGATGCTCTTGCTCAACTGGGAGTTATTCCGAAAGAAGCCGCTAAAGTCATTTGGGAAAAAGGAGAGTCCGCTGAATTTGATGTCAATCGTATTGATGAAATTGAAGCCATTACCAAACATGATGTTATTGCTTTTTTAACCCACCTTGCTGAATTCATTGGACCCGAAGCACGTTTTATCCACCAAGGCATGACATCATCTGATGTTCTTGATACAACGCTGAGCATTCAATTGATGCGGGCGAGTGATATCTTGCTCAAGGATATAGACCAACTTCTTGAAGCCTTAAAAAGACGTGCTTTTGAACATAAAGAAACTATCACTATTGGGCGAAGTCATGGCATTCATGCTGAACCAACAACATTTGGAGTCAAATTCGCTCTCGCATACGCTGAATTTTTCCGTTGTCGCAAACGCCTTCTTGCAGCACGCGAAGAAATTTCTACTTGTGCGATTTCAGGCGCTGTAGGAACTTTTGCCAATATCGATCCACGCGTTGAAGAATACGTTGCAAAAGCCTTGAGAATGCGTGCTGAACCCGTTTCCACCCAAGTTATACCACGGGATCGTCATGCGATGTTTTTTGCAACACTTGGTGTTATTGCGTCCTCTATTGAAAGGTTAGCAATAGAAATACGCCATTTACAGCGAACAGAAGTTCTCGAAGCAGAGGAACATTTCTCACCAGGGCAAAAAGGCTCATCAGCAATGCCTCATAAACGCAATCCAGTTTTAACAGAAAATTTAACGGGATTAGCCCGGATGGTTCGAGCATTTACACTCCCTGCTATGGAAAATGTAGCACTTTGGCATGAACGCGATATTTCTCATTCATCTGTTGAGCGTTACATTGGCCCTGATGCAACGATTACACTTGATTTTGCTCTTTCTCGCCTCACATCCGTCATTGAAAATTTAATTGTCTATCCAGAAAATATGCAAAAAAATCTCAATAAATTTCGAGGTCTTGTTCACTCACAACGAGTACTTTTGGCACTCACACAAGCAGGAATCAGCCGCGAAGATTCGTATCGGATTGTACAACGAAATGCGATGAAGGTTTGGGAACAAGGAAAAGATTTTTTAGAAGAACTGCTCAACGACAAAGATGTTAGCAAAGTTTTAAGTGAGGCAGAGCTTCGAGAAAAATTTGATCTTTCTTACCACACCAAACATATCAACACGATTTTTAAACGTGTTTTTGAACAGCAGTAGAACAACAATATAGAAAGCCCGAAGCTATTCCCTCTATGATCAAAAAAACTATTGTAACAAAGAAAATAATAATTCATGAAAGCAAATCAACTCGATATTCTTATTATTCCTGGCTACAAAGGATCTGGTTCTGATCATTGGCAAACACGTTGGGAAAAAAAACTGTCGACAGCCCGCCGTGTAGAGCAAGCCCATTGGTCAAAACCTGTTTGTGACGAGTGGGTTAATGAAGTTAAAACCGCCATTGCACAAGCTCAAAGGCCCGTTATGATTATTGCTCATTCATTAGGTGTTCCTACCGCACTTCAAGCAACTGTACAAAATGCAGAAAAAATTTGTGGCGCTTTCTTTGTGGCGCCTCCCGATGTCGCTAATGAAAAAATACGTCCCAAACATTTAATGACATTTGGCCCTTATCATCGTCAAAAGTTACCTTTTCCTTCTATTATCATAGCCAGCCGCAACGATGAATTTTGTCAATTTTCAGTAGCAGAAAAAATCGCCCATGACTGGGGTTCACTCCTTGTTGATGCTGGCTATTCTGGCCATATTAACGCCGAATCTGGACACGGACCTTGGCCAGAAGGGCTTATGGTTCTTTCTCAATTTCTTGCAAAAATCTGATCCAAAACTTACAAAAATTTGATCCCAAAGAAGGTATCCTTTTTCTCATTGCTCTGTATCTCTATCTTTAGGTCAATGTGTACCATGACAAAAATTATAAAAGTATCATAGCAATATCATTGAGAATTTCGATCAATTAGGATAGTATCACTTGCTAATGTTATTAAAAACCTCTCAAGATAAATAGAGAATTATTATGAATCGTCGCCACCGTATTTATGAAGGCAAGGCCAAAATTTTGTATGAAGGACCTGAACCAGGAACGTATATTCAGTTTTTTAAAGATGATGCCACGGCCTTTAATGCAAAAAAACATGAAATTATCGACGGAAAAGGGGTTTTAAATAACCGGATTTCGGAACATATCTTTAGCCATCTTGGACGTTTGGGTATCCCAACACATTTCATCAAACGCATAAATATGCGCGAACAGCTTATTAAAGCGGTGGAAATTATTCCATTGGAAGTTGTTGTTCGCAATGTCGCGGCTGGCTCTCTTGCAAAACGTTTAGGACTAGAAGAAGGGACCCCACTACCGCAGTCTATCATTGAGTTCTACTATAAAAATGATTCTCTCGATGATCCGATGGTGACAGAAGAACATATCACTGCTTTTGGGTGGGCTGTCCCACAAGAGCTAGAAGATATCATGCAACTTTCAATTCGTATTAATGATTTTCTTTCTGGGCTTTTTGCCGGTGTCAATATCCAGTTAATTGATTTAAAAATGGAGTTTGGCCGCCTGTGGCAAGATGAAACAATGCGCATTGTTCTTGCTGATGAAATTTCACCTGATTCTGCACGACTATGGGATATGCAAACACGAGAAAAGATGGATAAAGACCGTTTTCGTCGTGATATGGGAGGACTTATTAATGCCTATCAAGAGGTTGCCAAACGCCTTGGTATTATGAATGAAAATGAACCAACTCGGCCAAGTGGTCCTGTCTTGGTAAAATAAGAAAACGAATCAAGGTAAAATAATTACCCCCTTCTATCAATACACTTCTCTTCAAAGAAAAGGGTCTTTTAAAAACAGGAAGCAAAAAATGAAAGCACGCATTACAGTTACTTTAAAAGAAAGCGTCCTTGATCCACAAGGAGAAGCAATCGTCGGTGCTTTAAAAACTTTAGCTTTCGAAGGTATTCACTCCATTCGTCAAGGAAAAGTTTTTGATATTGTTCTTGATGATCAACTACCTGAAATAGCAAAGAAAAAACTTGAGAAGATGTGTGAAGAATTACTCGCAAATACTGTCATTGAAAATTATACTATCGAACTTCTGTAAGTGGAACACCCATGAAAACTGCCATCATTCAACTTCCTGGATTAAATCGCGACCGAGATATGATTGCAGCAGTGCATCATATAACAGGAGTTGAGCCGTTAAAAATTTGGCAAACAGAAACAACAATTCCAGATGTAGATGTTATTATTATTCCAGGTGGTTTTTCTTATGGCGACTATTTGCGATGTGGGGCTATTGGAGCGCGAACCCCCATCTTAAAAGCTATTCGTGAAAAAGCACAAAAAGGGATTACGATAATAGGTGTTTGTAATGGATTTCAAATTTTGTTGGAAGCTGGATTATTACCGGGAACTTTAATGCGTAACGCTTCCTTAAAATTTGTTTGTCGTAAAGTCAAACTTGAAGTCGTTAACGCCAAGACAAAATTTTCTCGATATTATTCTAAAGGACAAATTATTCGTTGTCCTGTTGCCCACCACGATGGAAATTACTTTGCTGATAGCGAAACATTAAAACAGATGGAAGATCATGAACAAATTGTTTTTCGCTATGCAGAAAATACAAACCCTAACGGCTCAATAAAAGATATTGCTGGTATTGTTAATAAAGCTGGTAATATTCTTGGTATGATGCCGCATCCTGAAAACTTTATTGAACCTGCTCATGGAGGGATTGACGGTCGCTTACTTTTTCAAAGTGCTTTAGAATTAGTCAATAGGTGATGCTAAAAAAATCCTTGTACTCAATAACTAAAAAAAACAAAGGTCTATATCATTTCTCGTGCTGTAAATTTATAAACAGAAATTCTATACAAATAACAATGGATATTATACTCTCAAAACATAATCATTTAAGATTGTTTTTGGTCTTGAAACCCATCCAACCTAACGAACGAGATCTTCAGCTTATAGATGAATATTTTTTATTAAACCACATAGTCTTCCATAATCTAAGCTGCTAGATTAAAAAAAATAAAATGCTAAACTTCGATTAATTTGACGGGTAAATACTCATGAATCCTTGTAATAACATTATGATTACACCAAAGCTCATTGCACAACACGGCTTAAAAGAGGATGAATATCAACGTATCCTGACATTAATCGGAAGAGAACCAACATTTACTGAACTGGGAATTTTTTCTGCAATGTGGAACGAGCATTGTTCCTATAAATCCTCTAAAAAATGGCTCAAAACGCTTCCCACAGAAGGAAAGTGTGTTATTCAAGGTCCTGGTGAAAATGCTGGTGTTGTTGATATTGGTGAGGGGCAATGTGTTGTTTTCAAGATGGAAAGTCATAATCATCCTTCTTATATCGAACCTTATCAAGGGGCTGCGACAGGCGTTGGTGGTATTTTACGTGATGTCTTTACAATGGGTGCCCGTCCTGTTGCAGCGATGAATGCATTGCGTTTTGGTGCTCCTGATCACCCTCGAACACGCCATCTTGTCTCTGGTGTTGTGTCTGGAATAGGTGGTTACAGCAATTCTTTTGGTGTTCCAACAGTTGGTGGAGAAGTCAATTTTGATGAGCGCTATAATGGCAATATCCTCGTTAACGCTTTTGTTGCCGGTATTGCAAAGACAGATGCTCTTTTTTATTCCAAAGCACAAGGAATCGGACTCCCTGTTGTTTATCTTGGTGCAAAAACAGGGCGCGATGGTGTTGGTGGCGCAACAATGGCTTCTGCTGAATTTGATGATTCAATCAGTGAAAAACGCCCAACCGTTCAAGTTGGTGATCCTTTTACAGAAAAATGTCTTCTTGAAGCATGTTTAGAGCTCATGGAACTTGGAGCCGTGGTTGCTATTCAGGACATGGGAGCCGCAGGTCTCACCTCTTCTGCCGTTGAAATGGGTGCAAAGGGAAATCTAGGCATACAGCTTAATCTCGATAAAGTTCCCGTTCGTGAAGAAAATATGACAGCCTATGAAATGATGCTTTCTGAAAGTCAAGAGCGCATGCTCATGGTCCTTAAACCAGAGCTAGAAAAACAAGCAGCAGCAATTTTTCATAAGTGGGGGCTCCATTTTTCCATTATTGGAAAAACCACTGATGATTTACGTTTCCGTGTCTTTCATCAAGGAGAAGAAGTTGTTAATCTTCCCATCAAAGAACTTGGTGATGAAGCACCTGTTTATGATCGTCCTTGGAGTGAACCTGCAAAAAAAACACCTCTGAAAGCAGAAGACGTCAAAAAAGTTGAGAATCTTGGTGATGTGCTTTTGACTTTATTGAATTCTGCTAATCAAAGTTCACGACGATGGGTTTATGAACAATATGATACGCTTATCCAAGGAAATAGCCTTATTTGTCCAGGAAGTGACGCAGGCGTTATCCGCGTCAGTAATAAGAGTAAACGAGCTCTTGCTTTTTCTTCTGATGTAACACCGCGTTATTGTGAAGCAGACCCTTATGAGGGAGGAAAACAAGCTGTTGCAGAATGCTGGAGAAATATTAGCACGACAGGTGCAATACCACTAGCTGCGACAGATAATCTCAATTTTGGAAACCCTGAAAAATCTGAAATCATGGGACAAGTCGTTTTTGCAATTAAAGGCATCGGAGAAGCTTGCAGAATCCTCGACTTCCCTATCGTTTCAGGCAATGTTTCTCTTTACAATGAAACAAATGGAGAAGCTATTCTTCCTACCCCTACAATTGCTGGTGTAGGCCTTCTAAGTGATTGGTCAAAAATGGTAACAATAAGTGGTATGCAAAATGGAGATAGTATCATTTTAGTGGGAGATTGCGGCTCTCATTTAGGACAATCAATCTATGCACGTGACATTTTAAATATTGATGCAGGTGCCCCTCCCCCTGTAGATTTACAACTTGAAAAAAAGCATGGTCAATTTGTCCGAGATGTCATTCATAACGGTTTTGTTCATGCCGCTCATGACATTTCTGATGGAGGACTAGCGATTGCACTTGCAGAAATGGTCATTAAAGCAGGTAAAGGAATCAAGGTAAAATTAAGCAATAAATCTCCCCACCATGCAGAACTTTTTGGAGAAGACCAAGGACGTTATCTTTTAGCCGTCAAGCCTGATGCTCTCAACAGTCTTAAAGAGCATGCACAAAACCATGCCGTTTCTTTAATAGAGCTAGGTCACGTTGAGGGAGATTCCCTTAATATAGATGAGATATTCACACTTTCATTAAAAAATCTTACACAAGCTTATGAGAACTGGTTTCCACAGTTTATGGGTGAAGCGTAAAAATTTATTCTTTCTCTTAAAAACAACTCTTGCGAAAAAATGAACGACATAGGAGAATAATGATGGCAATGAGTGCTCATACAATTGAAAAGCTTATTCGTGAAGGTATTCCTGATGCTACTGTAACAATTCGTGATCTTGCTGGAGATGGGGAACATTATGCTGCAGAAGTTATTTCTGAAAGTTTTCGTGGTAAAACCCGTGTTCAGCAACATAAAATGGTCTACGATGCCCTTAAAGGTAATATGGGAAATGAACTTCACGCCTTAATGTTACAAACAAATATCCCAAAATAATCTAAAATTTCTTCTTGCATTCACTCATTCAATAAGATTAAAAAATAGTGCGAACATTATGCACTTATAAAAATCTGAAATATTGAGGGATAAAAATGACCACTATTCGTGATTTTATTGACAACGAAATTAAAGCAAACGATGTCATTTTATTCATGAAAGGAACACCTGATGCTCCACAATGTGGTTTTTCAGGACAGGTTGTTCAAATCCTTAACTATTTAGGATTAAATTATAAAGGGATTAATATTCTGACTTCCGACGAATTGCGTCAAGGGATCAAAGACTATTCAAATTGGCCAACAATTCCACAGCTTTATATCAAAGGTGAATTTATCGGAGGCTGTGATATTGTTAAAGAAATGTTTCAAAACAATGAGTTACAGAAAATTTTGAAAGAAAAGAATATTCCTTGTAATCAGTCATAGGTATCTTTCATTTTATTCAGACTCTTAAAAAGAGCTGTTTTCAGAAGAAATTTTTTTATTTCAAGGATGCCATATGTCATATTCAGTTGATGAACAAACGCATAGTGATGCGATTAGAAAAAAAATTGGTTATAAAGAATTTGTTATTCTAATTGCTTCACTCATGGCTATTAACGCTATAGCTGTAGATATCATGTTACCAGCTATGCCCAATATTTTGGAAGGATTAAATGTTCTCAACGAGAATGATCAACATTATATCATTTCGAGTTATCTTATTAGTTATGGTATTTCTCAAATATTTTTTGGTCCAATCAGCGATCGATATGGGCGACGTAAACTTATGCTTATTGGGCTTGCTTTTTACTCATTTACGGCGATTGGTTGTGCCTTTGTAACTGATTTTTCTCTCTTGCTTATTTTGCGTGTCTTGCAAGGCATTGGGGGAGCGTCTATGCGCGTCCTTACAGTTTCTGTCGTCCGTGATCTCTACAGTGGTCGTAAAATGGCAGAAGTCATGTCTATTGTTATGATGGTTTTTCTTGTGGCGCCCATGATTGGTCCCGCAACAGGACAAATCATTTTACTGCTCGGGCACTGGCAATTTATTTTTGTTTTCATGGCAATGATTAGTTTTGGGTTGATGATTTGGATTCTATTTCGCTTGCCTGAAACACTCCATGAACAACGCCCTCTTTCCTTTTCTTCCATTAAACACAACTTATGGATTGTTGTGACAAATCGTACAACACTTTGCTACACACTCGCAACGTCCATCATTTTAGGCTGCATTTTTATTGCTGTTAATACATCACAACAAACCTATGAAGGAATTTATAATTTAGGCTTTTGGTTTCCAATAGCATTTGCCATCGGTGCTGCATTTCAGGCTTTTTCATCATTTATGAATTCTCAACTTGTTGGACGTCTTGGAATGCGGCGTATTGCCCATACGATGCTTTTGCTCTTTTGTGCCACTTCATGCATTTGGTTTATTGGATCTATCTTAGCAGGTGGCGTTATCCCTTTCCCCTTTTATATGACATTATATTGTATATTAATGTTTACCTGCGGAGGTATTATGGCCAATTTTAATACACTTGCTCTAGAATCTGTGGGAGAAATTGCTGGTACAGCCTCTTCTGTCTCCGGCTTCCTCCAAACATCTATCGGTGCAGGACTGAGCTTTTTTATAGCCCAACAATTTAATGAAACAACCATTCCAAACTCAGCAGGATTTTTCTTTCTCAGTCTCGTTGCTATCCTTCTTGTCTTATGGGCTGAACGTGGTCATCTCTTTAGGCAATATCATCATAATCCTAACGAACAATCATGCTTAAGAGAAAATTAATAAAATCTTTCTTGAACAAGAAAGATATGCCTTTCACACAAAACAGAATGCCTCCAAATAGGACCCCCTTGACTTAAATATTCGTATATTTTTTTAAAGATAATACACTTCTCAAAGCATCAAATCATTTCACGACAGCTCTTATGAATGATATAAACTTTCTATCATTCTCACACTTATGAAGCGTGTAAACCTATTACATTTATATTTCAGTTCCCAATCTTACAACAGCTCTTGGTACTTGAAACAATTCATAAAAAAAATTTAATTCTTTTCTTTATAAATTTCTATTTACAATACCAATTCATTTATGGTGTACAAACAAATCATTTTGATTGTTTCAACATCAAGAAGGTTTAAATAACAAAATCTATAGATATTAGAGCCTCTTATTTGAGATAAGAATAATATTATTATAAATTAATGTATTATCATATAATAAAAACAAATAAGCATTTCTTTTACACTTTTATAGGTTTGAAATAAAAACGTTCTATTATTTAATTGGTAAATTTTCCTGATTTTGGAAATCCTTTTGGAACCAGACGTCCGACACCCGCACGTGTTCCCATCCATTCAATGAGATCACCAGCTTGACGGTTAAAGATTCGTTCAGCGGTATCCTGCCAACTTAAGCCTTCTGATAAATTAAAAGTCTTGGCATCAACAATACCACCTTCCTTGTAACGTTGTAAACGAACCCCTTTACCACGATTCATTTCCGGTATTTGTTCAATAGAAAAAATAAGCATTTTGCGGTTTTCACCAACCACGGCAACATGATCACCATTGACCGAAACACAAAGCTTTACCTTATCAGGAGACTTCACATTCATCACTTGCTTTCCTTTTCGTGTATTGGCAATCACTTCTGTAGCAGGAACAATAAAGCCATTGCCCTGAGATGAAACTAAGAGCAATTTTTCTTCTGCATGATGCACAAAAGCTGTAAGAACATCATGCTCATCATCCATATCAACGACAAGACGAATGGGCTCACCATGTCCTCGTCCTCCAGGCAAACTATTTGCACCAAGCGCAAAAAACTTTCCACCAGTACTTATCAGCACAATCTTATCGGTCGTAAATGCAGGAAATGCTAACTTTAAACGGTCTCCTTCTTTAAAAGAAAGCGCTTTATAGTCGTTCAAATGTCCCTTCAAAGCACGCATCCACCCCTTTTCAGAAATAACAACAGTCACCGGTTCTTTTTCGATCATTGCTTGTTGAATATCGTCAAGATCATGTCTTGGTGCTTCTTCAAATGTCGTACGCCTTTTTCCTAAGAGCGTTTCAGGACCAAAAGTATTGCGAACTTTTTTAATTTCTTCTGAAATCATTTTCCATTGTTTTATAGGAGAAGCTAACAAATTCTGTAGTTTTTCTTTTTCAGCCTTTAAATTTTCAAATTCTTTACGAATTTCAAATTCCTCAAGCTTACGTAGAGAGCGCAAACGCATATTAAGAATAGCTTCAGCTTGATTTTCTGTTAATTCAAAACGCTTAATCAACTCCTTTTTCGGTTCATCTTCTTCACGAATAATCTGAATGACCTCATCGAGATTCAAATAGGCAATAAGATAGCCATGAAGAGTTTCCAATCGGCCATCAATTTGATCAAGCCGATAGTTAGAGCGTCGAATAAGTACTTCTTGACGATGTTCAAGCCATTGTTGCAAACTTTCTCGCAGCGAGAGAACATTGGGTCTTTTTCCCAAAGATAGAACATTAAGATTAAGAGGAAACCTTACTTCAAAATCAGTCAATTTAAAAAGGGATTCCATAAGAAGTTCAGGATCAACCGATCGATTTTTAGGAACAAGCACAATGCGGATATCTTCTGCTGATTCATCTTGAATATCCTCAAGCATTGGTAAGCGTCGCGCAAGCAACAATTCCGCAGTTTTTTCAATAAGGCGTGACTTTTGAATTTGATAGGGAATTTCAGTTACAACAATCACATAAGAACCACGGTTACCAGTTTCCTGATGCCAACGTGAACGTAATCGAAAAAAACCCCGCCCTATACGATAAGATTCCTCAATACTCTTTTTAGCTTCAACCAAAATACCACCGGTTGGGAAATCAGGTCCCAGTACAAATTGATTTAAATCCTCATCACGCGTATCCGGATGTGCAATCAAATGCAGCGCCGCATCACAGAGCTCAGCAACATTGTGAGGAGGAATAGATGTTGCCATACCAACAGCAATACCTGAAGAACCATTGGCTAAAAGATTAGGAAAAGCACCTGGTAGAACAACAGGCTCTTCATCTTCTTCATTATAGGTCAAACGAAAATCAATAGCATTTTCATTAATTCCCTCAAGCAACAACGCAGCTACTTCAGTCATGCGTGCTTCGGTATAACGCATAGCCGCAGCATTATCACCATCAATATTACCAAAGTTGCCTTGTCCATCAACCAACGGATAACGAACCGCAAAACTTTGAGCCAAACGCACCAAAGCATCATAAATAGAAGCATCTCCATGAGGATGAAATTTTCCCATGACATCACCAACAATCCGCGCACATTTCGCATAAGATTGTCCAGGGTTCAGTTTGAGAAGACGCATTGCATGAACAATCCGACGATGGACAGGTTTCAACCCATCACGCACATCAGGCAATGCACGATGCGTAATCGTAGAAAGTGCATAAGCTAAATAGCGTTCCTGTAAAGCAGAACGTAATTCTATTGGCTCAATATGTTCATCATCAAAAGGTAAATTCATTTTATCAGACATAATGTTAGAACAAAAATTCCCACAATAATAAGAAATTATTGTGTAGGATTTATTTAATGAAAACTTTTATGAGTAAACTTTTTTATTAAAAGTCAACAACATAAAAATAAACGTTGTAATTAGAACATGAACAGAAAATTATATCAATTTGAAAAATTTATACATATCTCTTCCCTCTTGTTCTAAACAATATATGAAAATATTTAATACATTATCGAAAACTTCTTTCAAGATCCTCTTTAAAAGATAAAAAATAAACCAAAAGAAGTAGAAAATATTTTCATTGTTAAGGAAAGAAACAAGTCTTTTTAAATAAATAAAAATCTAAAAAACTACGCCATTATTACTAAGCAAACTGGAGTTACGATATAACTTTTCAAAACGATGTGAAATAAGTTTTTATCATTTTTTCAACAACAACAATTTCTTCCAAAAAAATATTTTGCATACAGATTATTCTCAACAAAAATCTTATCGAAAGCTTTACTAAATCCAATGATATAATTTAACGGCTATAAAGAGCTATTCCATCCTTTTAGGGCTAACAAAAGCACCTTTTTAAAATCATCTTTTAATATAAAGGTGGATTGTATAACAACTTCATCCCGTTTTTCTATGAAAAACTTAAAAAATATTCAAAGCTTATAGAGTGCTTAAGATTAAGTTAATAAGAAGCTAAAATGCATTATTTTCATAAACACAAAGAGAGATAATTATCTTTTATAATCTTGTAAAAACTTCAACAAAATACAGATAAGGTATTGATATATAAAGATAATTTATTCATTTACAACTTAAAATAAAATCCCAAGTATTCTAAAGTTTTCTCATTTCCAATTTATTCATAATAAATCAATCACAATCACTTTCCTGTTTATCACAAAGGAAGGAGCGACTATCTAAGAAAGGAACCAAATACTGAGACCCTTTGCATACAAAAACCACCAGCAATATAAAAACCTAGAAAGGAAAATGATGAACTTATCCTTTATCAATAAAGATGGCAATGGCTTTTATATCATTCATGAGGTTTTCAATTATATTCTTTACGAGCGAGCATCATAACACAAGATCGACTACATTGAGAGATATTTTTTATAAACAATGCCTCTTGAAGGATTAATATAATAGCATTTTTTACCTCTCTAAGTCCATAAACAACAGATATTCTCTTGAGATGCATCAAAGTTTTGCACTACTGAGAAAGAGACGACAACAATCTATAAATCGATTTTATGAATTATTTTTGTGAGGAGGAGCCATGCGGATTCCTAAATCACGTAATTGTGTAGAAGAAACATCAGATGGCGCACTCATCAAAAGATCAAGTGCCTGTTGATTCATAGGAAATAAAGCAACTTCACGTAAATTTTTAACACCTTGCAACAGCATAATGATGCGGTCAATTCCCGCAGCCATACCGCCATGGGGTGGAGCTCCATAATGGAATGCGCGATAAAGACCACCAAAACGATCTTTCACAACTTCCTTAGAAAGTCCTACAAGTTCAAAAACTTTAAGCATCATTTCAGGCAAGTGATTACGAATTCCACCGGATGCAATCTCATAACCATTACAAACAAGATCATATTGAAAAGCTTTAAGCGTAAGAGGATCTTGACACTCAAGAGCATTTTCTCCTCCTTGAGGCATAGAAAAAGGATTATGGGCAAAATCAATCTTTTTCTCATCTTCATTCCATTCAAAAAATGGAAAATCAACAATCCACGCTAAAGAGAAACTCTCTCTATCGACAAGGTCTAATTCTTCTCCTACCCGTGTGCGAGCTGCTCCAGCAAAAGATGCAAATTTTTTGGGATCTCCTGCTACAAAAAAACAAGCATCACCACTTTCAAGTCCAAGTTGCATACGAAGCGCTTCAGTTCGCTGTTCACCAATATTTTTGGCAATAGGCCCTGCTCCTTCAAATTTTCCGTCCTCTTCACGCCAGAAAATATAACCAAGCCCAGGTTGTCCCTCACCTTGTGCCCATCCATTCATACGATCACAAAAAGCACGGCTTCCACCCGTTTTAGCCGGAATAGCCCATACTTGTGCATTTTCATCATTTGCTAAAATCTGGGCAAAAACTTTGAAACCAGAATTGTAAAAATGCTGAGAAACATCTTCCATAATAATCGGATTACGCAGGTCCGGCTTATCAGAACCGTATTTCCGCATTGCTTCATCATAAGAAATGCGAGGAAAGTTTTGTGTCACTGTTTTTCCATTTGCAAATTCTTCAAAAATAGAACGCATAATAGATTCCATAGTTGTTAAAACATCTTCCTGCTCAACAAAACTCATTTCAACATCTAATTGATAAAACTCACCAGGAAGACGGTCAGCCCGTGGATCCTCATCTCTAAAACATGGTGCAATTTGAAAATAACGATCAAAACCTGACATCATCAACAACTGTTTATATTGTTGTGGTGCTTGCGGTAGTGCATAAAATTTTCCCTGATGAACACGACTTGGAACCAAAAAATCACGTGCACCTTCCGGCGATGAGGCTGTCAAAAGCGGTGTTGTGAACTCCGTAAAACCATTATTTTGCATAGCCCGTCTCATAGCCGCAATAATTTCAGTCCGACGCATGATATTTTTGTGCATAGTCTCCCGACGCAAATCAAGAAAACGATATTTTAATCGGATATCTTCTGGATAATCAGGCTCACCAAAAACCGGTAAAGGAAGCTCTTCAGATTTTGAAAGAATTTCTACCTCTTGTGCAAAAATTTCAATCTCACCTGTTGGAAGCGTTGCATTAATAACCTCATCAGAACGTGCACATACCTCCCCATCCACACGAATAACCCATTCAGAACGCACTTTTTCAATAACTTTAAAAGCCGGAGAAGCTGGATCCGCAACAATTTGTGTGATTCCAAAATGATCACGTAAATCCACAAAAAGAATTCCTCCATGATCACGAACACGATGAACCCACCCCGAAAGACGAACTTGTGTTCCTACATCACATCTACGAAGAGCCGCACAATGATGACTACGATAACGGTGCATGTTTTTTTGCCTTTGATTATAATATTCACATGCGCTACAAACGCTTTTTAATAACCATTTGTCAAGATATGAGAATAAAAACGCGAAAATAAAGTCAATAAAAGACAAATTTAAATTTATTGAATTATAATAGAATGATGAATCTTATTACACAAACAACAGATCTTGAAATCGCACTTAACACTCTACGTACCTCTGACTTTGTAACAGTTGATACTGAGTTTATCCGCGAAACAACTTTTTGGCCTCAACTGTGTTTAATTCAGCTCGCATCACCAGATGTTACAGTTCTCATTGATCCCATAGCGCCAGATATTGATTTACAGCCCTTTTTTGACCTTATGATCAATAAAAAAGTTGTCAAAGTTTTTCATGCTGCCCGCCAAGATATTGAAACAATTTATCATCTTGGAGGTGTTATTCCTTCCCCTCTCTTCGACACACAAATAGCAGGATCAATTTGTGGATTTGGTGATTCTATCTCCTATGATCAAATTGTACAACGCTGCACAGGACATCATCTTGATAAATCCTCCCGCTTTACAGACTGGAGTTGTCGCCCGCTGTCTGAAAAACAACTGCTCTATGCCCTTGCTGATGTCACTCATCTAAGAGATGTTTACCTCCTCTTAAAAAAGAGGTTAGAAAAAAATCAACGTGTTCACTGGATGAACGATGAAATAGCAGTCCTTTTGAATCCCAAAACCTATGATATGCCAGAAGATGAAGCATGGGAAAAGGTGAAAGGAAAAGTTAAAAAGCCGCGTGAACTTGCTGTATTACAAAAAATAGCAGCTTGGCGGGAACGTGAAGCACGAAAATACAATATACCCCGTCGCCATATCATGAAAGATGAATGTCTTATAGAAATAGCAACCCAACAACCAAAAGATGAAACTGCATTAAAACGATTGCGCAGTCTTAATAAAAATTGGGATAAACGCTCAATTGCACAATCATTAATTAAAGCTATCCATGAAGGTTTAGAGGTCGACCTTTCTACTTTACCTCCCATCCCCAAACATAATCCACTCAATGATACAACAGCCGCTGTTATTGATCTGCTTAAAGTATTATTAAAACTTGTTGCAAACGAAAACAGTATTGCCCCTAAAATTATTGCAACATCTAATGATTTAGAAAAAATTGCTAATGGAGGAACGAAGAAAAATATCCCCGCTATGAATGGTTGGCGCTATGAAATATTTGGTCAAAAAGCCGAACAACTCCTAAAGGGGCAGATAGGTTTTTACTTTAATGATGGAAAAATAAGCACAAAACAGCTTTAATGGGCATTTCCCCCACATTCTAAGATTTCTATAAAATCTCCTAAAGAGGGACCTATTTTATATTACGATGAGCGGAAACTCAAAAGAAAAAAAATTGTAATCGTACTTTATAAAATCAATTTTATTTGAAATAATATAAAAGAACTTTTGAATAAATTTGAAACATTCTCATAAAAAAAATCCTTTACGCTCCTTATTATCTACATCAACTGGTATGCTCATAGGATAAATAAAATCTGCTGCTGACAAATTTAGAAACTTAAATAATAAACGCTTACTAAAGAGGACAGCTTAATCTTTGTCAGATCAACCAAATAACAACCTTGTTAAAAAAATCTAAAAAACACGAATTTTTTCATAAAAGTTTAAAAAAATTCTTAATCAAAATTGCAATACCTAATCTTTTAAGATCTAAAACGCGAATAAATTAGGAGGAAAAATCAAGAAATTTTAAAAGCAAGAGGTTGATTTATTATTTTTGATAACTTCTTTAATCGTCCAAGAGGGCGTTCTCCTAATAATCCAGCATAATTTTTGGGAATCTGCAAAACAATATGATCTTCTTTTTTAAGCCACAGTAAATGAGGTAAAATCCCTGCAACAGAAGCGCTAAAAAGATGAGCAATACGCATGGTTTCACCAAGGATATGTGCTTTCTCAATAAGATTTTGCTTTGCTAATTGAAAAATAGGAAGAGATTCTTTATCAATCAGTACACTCGTATTGCGAAAAAAAACAGCAAGCGCTGCATAAAGGCGCCCTTCATGAGAAATTCCTGGGTAAGACCCTAGTGCTATCTGATTGGCTGCTTCATTACCCCGATAATCTGGATGTATACGCCAACCAATATCAGCAAGAAGACAAGCCGCTTGACGATAACGGCATTCATTCTCAGTTTCTGAAATTCCAAAAACATCAAAGGCATTCGTCGTAAAATTAATAAGCTCTTCTGCTTGTTTTGGAGAACGTGCCCGTAAAATAGCCATTTCTGTACAGGCAGCAATGAGAGGGTCTGAAAGTCGAATCGCCTGTGGCAAGCGTGAATAAAGAAAACCTTCACGAACGCCAGCACCAGAAAAGATTATCTTTTCAAACCCCATACACTGAATGAGTTCAATAAGGACAATTGCCCCATACGATAAAAGTTTCCGACGATTCTGTGAAACCGCCGCAATCCCCCTCATATTATCAATATTGCCGCTTGCTACAAAACGTAAAAAACTCTCCATTTCCATAGCATCAACTTCATAGCCATGCATAACTGGGAGTCGATAATGTTTCATTGCCATATGGAGTTTCGCCAAATTACGCCATGTCCCCCCTACAGCATAAAAATGACGTGCCATACCTTTACACGGACGTGAGACAGAAGATTTATAAAATTGCTCATGTACAATTTTTGCAGCAACAGCACTATCATTATTTGACATATACTGTAGTCGTAAACCACCCAATGGAAGCGTTATCCCTTCACCGACATCAGAATGATCAATATCAATAAGTTCTAGACTTCCACCCCCAAGATCTCCAGAAATACCCTTTGGCTGATAAAAGGTAGAAACAACCCCATAGGCTGAATACATCGCTTCTTCACTTCCTGAAAGCAGATATATTTTATTTTGTATAATATCTTCAGCACTTTGAATAAACGTGACACCATTTTTTGCATCTCGTGCTGCTGCTGTTGCTAAAGTATAGACCTCATCAGCTCCAATTTGTTGACAAAGCGTACGAAATCGCTTGAGCGTTTGCAACGCCATTTTCATCGCTTTTTCTTCTAAAAATCCCGTTCTTGCTACACCATGACCGAGACCACAAAGGATCTTTTCATTAAACAAAACCGTTGGTGAGCGAACAAGCCCCTCATAAATAACCAACCGAACAGAATTTGATCCAATGTCAATAACAGCAACAGGCTTACGCCCTTTTAACCGGCCTTGAGCATCTCTATATGTCATTGGATTTCAGTCTTTATAGATTTCAGCTCGTTGCCGGTGCAATGCAACCAAGCGCAAAATGGAAGATTCAAAAGACTCATTCTCCCCCGCAAAACCTGTATTGGCCATAAAATACTCCTGCGCATTAAACGGACTTTCACCTCTCTGCGGTGTGATACGTTTTGATGTTCCATCCTTGAGTATATCAAAGCTTTGTTGATTATCAATGAGATTAGCCACCATAATTTGTAAAAGAATCTGCCGCCGCACTATTTTATTAAAAACTGGAACCAATATTTCAACACGGTAGTTTAGATTACGAGGCATCATATCAGCAGAGCCTAAGTAAACAAGTGCATTTTCATTAGGCAAATCTTGACCATTCCCAAAACAAAAAATACGACTATGTTCAAGAAAACGCCCAACAATTGATTTTACACGAATATTATCCGAAATTCCTGGAATACGAGGACGTAAACAACATATCCCCCGCACAACCAAATCAATTTGTACCCCTGCTTGACTAGCTCGATATAAAGCATCAATAATTTCAGGATCAACCAATGCATTTACTTTCATCCAAATAGCAGCAAACTTTCCTTGTTGGGCATGAGCAATTTCTTCTTCAATATGTTGAAGAATACGACCACGCAAAGTTAAGGGTGAAAACGCAATCTTCATTGTTTCATGTGGACGCTCATATTGCGCAATATAATTGAACAATAACACAACATCATGAGCGATATCATCGTTCGTGGAAAAAAAAGAAAGATCCGTATAAGTTTTAGCGTTAACGGGATGATAATTTCCTGTTCCAAGATGAACATAAGAACAAAGATGTTTTCCTTCACGTCTCACAACCAGAGACATCTTGGCATGTGTTTTTAAGGTAATAAAACCAAAAATAACTTGAACTCCAGCACATTCAAGATCCCGTGCCCAACGAATATTTGCTTCCTCATCAAAACGTGCTTTAAGTTCTACCAAAGCAGTCACAGACTTTCCCCGTTTAGCGGCTTCAATCAAAGCACTAACAATTGGACTATCATTTGATGTGCGATAAAGTGTTTGTTTGATTTCCACAACATCAGGATCGTGGGCAGCTTGACGTAAAAATTGGACAACAACATCAAATGTTTCATAAGGGTGATGAATCACAATATCATTTTCACGAATAGCCGCAAAACAATCCCCATTATGTTTACGAAGAGATTCCGGAACACGAGGAATATAGGGGATAAATTTGAGCTCATCACGGGGAATAGAAACAATTTCTGAAACCATATTAAGTGCCAAAAGCCCATCAAGAACATGAATACAGTTATCAGGAACAACAAGACAATTTGCTATAAATTGGCGTAAATTCTCTGGCATTTTTGCGTCAAATTCAACACGAATAACCTGCCCACGCCGCCGCCTTTTAAGTGCCTTTTCAAAAAAATGAACAAGATCCTCCGCTTCTTCTTCTACTTCAATATCGCTATCACGAATCACTCTAAATATACCAATTTCACTAATCTCATGGTGAGGAAATAGATATTTGATAAAAAGATAAATAACATCTTCAGATGCAATAAAACGAAAATCATGCCCTTCTTCTTGAGGAAGAAGAATAAAACGCCTCAAAAGCTTTGAAATGGGCAATAAAACTGTACATGCGTATTGATCTGCCTCTTCGGACAATTGAAATGCAAGACAAAGCCCTAAATTAGGAATAAAGGGAAAAGGATGTGTAGAATTAACAGGCAAAGGTTTTAAAACAGGCAAAATTGTATCAAGAAAATATTTTTCAAGCCATGATTTTTCAATTTCTGAAAGATCATCAGAACAAATAATTTCAATATTATTCTTTTTTAATTCACCACGTAAAACATTCAATTCCCGTAGTTGATGAGCCTGCAACTGTGAAATCTCAGCTAACACAACATCAAGTTGTTCCTGTGGAGTATACCCATCTGCACTGCACGCTGTAACATGAGCACGAATTTGAGCTACAAGACCAGCAACACGAACCATAAAAAACTCATCAAGATTTGTTGCTGAAATCGAAAGAAATTGTAAGCGTTCTAATAAAGGATGTTTCGAATTAGCCGCTTCCATCAAAACACGATTATTAAATTGTAGCCATGAAAATTCTCGATTAATAAACCGCACCGGATTTTTCATTGTTATATCCGATATAGAAATTTTATCTACCACCCTCTGTTCCATATATGCTCATTAATCTTATTTTATACTTTCTAAAATCCTTGATGAAATACCGCACATAACACTCTATAATATGTTATCATCTTCATAATACATCAATGTCTCATTTTTATTATTATGTTTCCATTTAATATTTAAAAATACTTAGAAACAAGTTCCATACGCAAAGTGCTAAACACATGAAAATTATTCTATATAGCATAAAAGAAGAGCACTTTTCCTTAAAAAGAATCTTGCATTATTATAAGCATTATTACAAACTCACGCTTGTAAAATAGAAGAGCCTTATCATACGTGATGAAACAATTTATTCTGGAGTTTATACACCATGGCTGATCATAACATCCCCCATTTCCAAAATGATCTTGGATATAAAACAATTGAAATTGGTGTGAAAGAATTTATGTGTGTAGGGGCGACACAACCATTCGATCATCCCCATATCTTTATCGATATGGGAGCAGCAGATGAGAAAATCTGCCCTTATTGCTCAACCCTTTATCGTTATGTTTCTTCACTTTCCTACGATCAAACAAACCCAACAGGATGTTTATATCATCCAGAAGATCTAGTATAATGCGTTATCGGGCTTTTTACCACTCTTTTAGTTTTGCTTATTTAATATGAAATCATTTGTGGAGAAATCACCCATCATCGTTGGAGGAGGAATTGCTGGTTTAAGCACCGCTTTAGCACTTGCTCATAAAGGAATTGCAAGCACCATCCTCGAAAAGTGTAAGCAACTTGAAACGATAGGTGCTGGTATTCAACTCACTCCAAATGCAACGTCTATTTTTGCTCACTGGAACCTTCTTAACAAACTCACTGAAGTCGCAATAATCCCAGATTTTCTTGCGTTAAAAGATGGAATATCTTTAAAAACACGTCTACATGCTCATCTTATCAATCTAACAGAAAAATATTGGAAAGCCCCTTATATGACCATTCATCGTGCGGCTTTACAAAAAATTTTATATAATGCAGTAATTGAAAACCCTCTCATTAAATACAAAGCAGGCGAAACAATCATATCTTCTACCCACTCTGCAACCAACATTAAAATAACGACAATAAAAGCAGATACAGCAACAAAACAGCTTTATTCAACGCCCCTCCTGATCGGGTGTGATGGTGTTTGGTCAACATTACGGCAACAATCTCCTTTTCATGAAAAAGCAAATTTTAGTGGCTTTATTGCTTGGCGTGCAACAACAGAATCTGATAATCTTCCCCAAAACTTTCGTTCTTCGTTGCAAAATATGAAGACAATCACAGCGTGGATGGGCCCCAACAATCATCTTGTTGTCTATCCCCTTCAGTCATCAGAAAAAATTTTTAATTTTGTTGCCATCACGAATGGAGAAAGTTCAAAAGAAGGATGGGCCCATAAAGGAGATAAAGAAAAACTCAAATCTCTTTTTAAAGGTTGGAATTCAAAAATATTACAAATCTTTGATCATATTGATGAATGGAGGTATTGGCCGCTCTTTCACATGAAACGAAATCGTTTTCTAGGCTTAGAGAGACAAGTATTTGTTGGCGATTGTGCGCATGCAGCTTTACCTTTTGCAGCGCAAGGGGCTGCTATGGCAATCGAAGATGCTGCAACATTAGCAGAAGTACTTTCATTGAAAGATCTTTCATTAACAAAAGCACTTTTGCTTTACGAAGCAACACGTATCCCCCGCATCACAGCAGTCAAAAAACGTGGAGATTTCAATAGATTATCTTATCATGCAATCGGCCCCATAGCAATAGCCCGTAATCTCATGATGAAAATTCGTACACCTGAGAGCATTATGTCAAGCCTCCATTGGCTTTATATGTATGATGCGATGAATTCCATAAAAAGTAATGATAAAAATTTATAAAATTCTTTCAATACTTTGAATATTACCAAAGAAAGAGACTTTTTGACTTTATGACACTAAAAGTCCATCATAATTTACCCAAATAAAAGCAAGATCTTTCGAAATCACCTATCTGATTTTTAAAGCTCAACTTTCAACTTTTCCAAAAGCAAAAAAATTCCCCCAATAGCCTCTATCTTTAATCTCATTTTAACTCAATTCCACATCGACAATACCCTGAATTAATTTCATAGCATTTGCAACATGTGAATTGACCTTATATCGCTTTGGAAGTGCAATTTCCACTTCTCGCAATCCATCTTCTTGAATTAAAATAAGCCCAACCTCTCCATGTCCCCCAAGCTTTAAATTTTGTTCAATTTGTGGAAGCATATCAACTGTTTTTATAAAAAGACGCATCATTTTATGCTGCTGTAATGCTTCCTTTTCCAAAGACTGAATTGTCTCAATTCGCAAACTAATCCCTTCAGAGCGATTTTCTGCGCTCACCGTAATAATAAAAGACTTTCCAGGTTCTAGCATCTCCTCATAATCCGAAAGTACTTCAGAAAAGAGAATAGCCTCATATTGTCCACTTGTATCAGAAAAATGAATAATTCCCATTTTTTTACCAGACTTTGTTTTACGTATACTTTTTGCTACAACGGTTCCAGCAAGCCGTGCAGCCGTTGCCCCTCCTTTAACAGCATTGGCAAAATTACTCCAAGTCTGAACACGTTTTTTGGTGAGAATAGCTTGATATTCATCCAATGGATGAGCAGAAAAGTAAAAGCCTATTGCTTGAAATTCTCTATAAAGTTTCTCAGCTAACGACCAAGGAGTCGTTTGGGATAAAATTAATGGTTCTTTTAATCCGCCTTCCATTCCAAATATATCAAACTGCCCACTAGAATTATCATCGAGAATACGAAGTGCCCGCGCATGAAGTGTTCCAAGATTGGCTAATAAAACCTCACGTGCAATATTAAAGCAATCAAAAGCACCAGCACAAACTAAACTTTCCATTGCACGCTTATTAACAATACGAAGATCAACACGTGCACAAAAATCTTCCAGATCCTTAAAAATCTTATTTCCACGACAAGTGACGATATGATCGACAACTGTTTCTCCCACCCCTTTAATGGCAGCAAGAGAATAATAAATACAATTATCAGCAACCTCAAAAATACGATGAGATGTTTGTATAGAAGGTGCAATAACTTCAATACCCAGCCTTAATGCCTCACGCCGAAAATCATTGAGCTTATCGGTATTCATCATATCATGCGTCATTGAAGCAGCTAAAAACTCAACGGGATAATTGGCTTTCATATAAGCTGTTTGATAAGAAACAATTGCATAAGCAGCAGCATGCGATTTATTAAATCCATAATCAGCAAATTTTGCTAAAAGATCAAAGATAATATCAGCTTGCTCTTTATCAACTCCACCAGCAACGGCTCCATTGACAAAACGTGTACGCTGTTTTTGCATTTCTGCATGATTTTTTTTTCCCATAGCACGACGTAATAAATCAGCTTCTCCAAGCGAATAACCAGCCAGCACCTGAGCAATCTGCATCACCTGTTCTTGATAAACTATAACACCTTGTGTTTCTTTAATCAGATGATCTATTTTAGGATGAATAGAAGCAATTTTCTCTTCCCCGTGTTTGCGTGCATTATAGGTTGGAATATTCTCCATTGGACCAGGACGATAAAGCGCAACCAGCGCAATAATATCTTCAATACAATCTGGCTTCATTCCAATCAGCGCTTTGCGCATGCCAGAACTTTCCACCTGAAACACACCAACCGTTTCACCCCGCGCCATCATAGCATAGGTTTCTTCATCATTCAGAGGGATATTTGACAAATCTATTTTGATCTCTTGTCTAGCAACAAAGTCAACGGCCATTTTTAAAACAGTAAGCGTTTTTAACCCAAGAAAATCAAACTTTACCAGCCCTGCCTGTTCAACATATTTCATGTTAAATTGTGTAACAGGCATATCAGAACGAGGATCACGATACATTGGGACAAGCTCCCAAAGCGGACGATCTCCAATAACAATTCCTGCAGCATGAGTGGAAGCGTGACGATAAAGTCCCTCCAACTGAAGTGCTATATCTAATGCGCGTCCAATGAGCGGATCTTTTTTCTTTTCCTCTTCAAATTTAGGTTCATCCTTAATCGCATCCGCTAATTCTACCTGACTTCCTGGCGTTGCAGGAATTAATTTTGTAAGATAGTCTACCTGACGATAAGGAACTTCTAAAACACGCCCTACATCACGTAAAACTGCACGGGCTTGCAACTTACCAAAGGTAATAATTTGAGCAACTTGATCACGTCCATATTTTTTTTGAACATATTGAATAACTTCTTCACGCCGCTCTTGACAAAAATCGATATCAAAATCTGGCATCGAAATACGATCTGGATTGAGAAAACGTTCAAAGAGAAGAGAAAAACGCAATGGATCAACATCGGTAATCGTCAATGCATAAGCAACAAGTGAACCAGCACCAGAACCCCGCCCTGGACCAACAGGAATATCATGAATCTTCGCCCATTTTATGAAATCTGAAACGATAAGAAAATATCCAGAAAATTGCATACGCGTAATAACTGAGACCTCATAATCAAGCCGCTGTTCATAATCTGCGATCGTATACCCTTCAGCCAATCCAATTGTTTCAAGTCGCATCTTCAAACCACTTTTAGCTTGATTTAATAACTCACTATCTTCTGTTTCTAAAGTAATTTCTGAACTAGCAGATTGTTCTATAAAACGAGGCAATATCGGTTTTCGAAGAGGCGTGGCAATATGACAACGCAATGCAATTTCAACACTATTTTCTAAAGCTTCTGGAAGATCAGAAAACAGTGCAACCATTTCATCTTGTGATTTCAAATAATGATCTGGGGTTACCCGTTTGCGATCTGGATTAGAGACGATTTGTCCTTCTGAAACAGCCATTAACGCATCATGGGCTTCATACCCTTCCCTATTCAGAAAAAAAGCTTCATTCGTTGCAACAAGAGGAACTTCATGTGCATAGGCTAATTCAATAAGATCTGCTTCTACCCCTTTGTCATAAGAGCCATGCCGTTGTAATTCCACATAAAGACGGTCAGAAAAAGTTTTTTTCAAATAAATTAAGCGCTCAATAGCGCGTTCTTTTTTTTCTTCTGCCAAGGAAAGATTAATAGGTCCTCCCTTACCGCCCGTTAAAGCGATTATGCCTTCACTGTGTGCCGCCAACCAATCAGCTTTAATATGAGGAGGATCAGTATCACATTTATCAAGATAAGCACGGCTTACAAGACGAACCAAATGAGCATAACCGGTTTTACTAGCAGCCAACAGAACGATCGAACAAAAATCAAAAGCATTCTGTCCTTTAACCAAACGTGAATGATTATTTTCATCACAAAAATCAATGGTAAGCTGACAACCAATAATAGGTTGAATCCCATGAGAAAGACAATACTGCGAAAATTCCAAAGCCCCAAATAAATTATTGGTATCACTAATAGCAACCGCTGGAGCATGATCTGAAATCGCCTGTTGAATAATTTGCGGGATTTTTAAAGCCCCTTCAAGCAAAGAATAAGCTGAATGCACTCTTAAATGAATAAAGCGAGGAAGAGAATTTTTGTCTTTTTGCAGTTTATTTTTATCTTTGATCACTCTCACAATTTCCTATTACAAACTAAATGCAAAACAGCATCCCTTAAAGAAAAAATTTTACACTAACATAACGTTAAAGCTATAAATTTATCATCCCACATAGGAAAATATCCCAATTTTACAGATCTTTATAAGAGAGTTCCATCAAGAAAAGACCTCTATTCACAGCAAATAAAAGCCTAAAATAAAAAGAAGAAAAATATACCCATATAAGCCCTTTAATTTTAGTATTCTTTTATTGTATTTCTCATTAAATATTCATTTTTCTTCCTAACACTCAATAAAGTTAATAAAACAATTTTCTCTTTATGAATTTATCCCCAAAAAAGCTCTTCTAAAGGTCTAGAAAAAACAAAAAGAGCAGGTTAAATTTCCTCATGCCTCCAAGTCTTCTTACCCCTCTTTTTAATTCTATTCGAACCCTTTCTGGTATTACACCTAAAGTCTATGGCTTACTGACAAAACTTTTAAATATTAATCCAACACAACGTGAAGCAACCCTTATTGATCTTCTTCAATTGATGCCCCATTCTGTTATAGACCGCAGAATGCGTCCCAGCATTGCTCATGCAAAAGAAGGAGAGACTGTTACGCTAGAAATTGTCATTGATCAACACCAGCCTCCACCCCGTGGTCATAATCGAATTCCCTATCGTGTTATTGCCCATGATCAAACAGGAAAAATAAATTTAGTCTTTTTTCATGCTCAGCCTCTTTGGCTCAAAAAACAACTCTCTGAAGGAAAAAAAGTCATTGTATCAGGAAAAGTTGAATGGTTTAATGGGCAACTTTCAATGGCCCATCCCGACCATATAATCCCGAGCGAACAATCAAATCAGATTCCTCTCATTGAACCTGTTTACTCCTCTACCGCCGGACTCGCCCCAAAGACGTTAAGACGTGCTATACAAAACGCTCTCGATTTTATTCCTCTTCTTCCAGAATGGATAGATGAAAATGTTAAAAAACAGCAAAATTTTTCTTCCTTTTCTGTTGCTTTACGCCGTATCCATGCCCCTATTAATCCCGATGATCTAGCTCTAGAAAGTACAGCACGTAAACGTCTTGCCTATGATGAACTCCTCGCTTGCCAATTGGCGCTAGGTCTTGTGCGTTTGAAAACCAAATCTCTTGTTGGAATTCCTCGACCATCAACGGAAATTTATACGAAAAAATTGCTTAATGTTCTCCCCTTTCAGCTCACAAAGGGACAGATAAAAGCAGTGGAAGACATTGCCAATGATCTTTCTTCACCAGAACCGATGCTAAGATTACTTCAAGGCGATGTAGGCGCAGGAAAAACAGTCGTGGCACTGATGGCAATGGCACAAATTGCTGAAAATTCAGGGCAATCAGCTTTAATGGCCCCCACAGAAGTGCTTGCTCGGCAACATTTTGCCACCATTGCCCCTCTTGCCGAAAAGATAGGCTTACAAACAACACTTTTAACAGGACGAGAAAAAGGAAAATTGCGGACAAATATTTTGAATGATATTTTGTCAGGTCAAGTTTCTATTGTCATTGGAACCCATGCTCTTATACAAGACAGCGTTACTTATAACAATCTCGCCTTAACCATTATCGATGAACAACACCGTTTTGGTGTGCATCAACGTATTGCCCTTACAGAAAAAGGCAATAAACCGGATATGCTGGTCATGACCGCCACGCCCATTCCCCGCACACTTGTCTTAACAGCTTTTGGTGACATGGATGTATCCAAAATTACAGAAAAACCAATGGGACGACAACCCATTACAACAGCAATGCTTTCTTTAAAACGTATGCATGAACTTATAGAACGAATCGCAATTGCACTCGAAAAAGAAGAAAAACTCTATTGGATTTGTCCTTTAGTGGAGGAATCGACAGCTCTTGATCTCACTTCAATTGAAAATCGTTTTGCGTTTCTTCATGAGCGCTTTGGAGCACGTGTTGGGATGATCCATGGTAAAATGTCTACAGCAGAAAAAGAAGCAGCTATGGCATCTTTTAAATGCGGAAATACACGTATTTTAGTTGCAACGACCGTCATTGAAGTAGGCGTGGATATTCCAGACGCTTCGATTATTATCATCGAACATGCAGAACATTTTGGCCTTTCACAATTGCACCAATTGCGTGGACGTGTAGGACGAGGCGATAAAAAATCTTCCTGTATTTTGCTCTATAAAGATCCACTCACCAAAACAGCGGCAAAACGCCTGAATATTATCCGCAATACAGAAGATGGTTTTGAAATTGCCGAAGAAGATTGGCGCTTGCGAGGCGAAGGAGAACTTTTAGGAACAAAACAATCTGGAGTTCCTGAATTTCATATAGCAAATCTTGCTGTTCACAGTGATCTTTTGTCAATAGCAAGAAAGGACGCACGCTTATTTTTACAACGTGATCCTCATCTTTCTTCTGAGCAAGGACAAGCTTTACGGTTACTCCTTTATCTTTTCGGACACAACAACGCTACACGCCTCTTACGAGCAGGATAATGATAGAAAAGACCTTTGTAAAAAATAAAAAAACACCTATGTAAATAGGCTACTCTTTCTTAGGATCATTCATAAATGATCTAACACACTCCCTACACCCATTTATGCTTCATGAAAGAATCACAAACCAACAGCAGCATCTTCTCTCACAATCTGGATGACTCTTGTATTAAAGGAGGAGAAGCATAATATGTTCTTTTGATCTTTGTCTTCATACATCTAATCCATTTTTTGATCGTTTAAGAAAATATTTTTTATTCTTTCATTAAGGATTTGGAATGAAAAATCCTATCTTTGGTATTTTCTTTCAACTGAGAAAAATGGAAGAAGAAATTATCATTATAAATCAATTTATTACACATGATTATTTTCTTAAAGTTCAGAAATATACAATCTATTTTTATTCAACGGTGACTGATTTTGCTAAATTACGCGGTTGATCAACATCTGTTCCTAATAAAACAGCCGTATGATAAGCGATTAACTGAATGGGGAGCGCATAAATAATAGGAGCAATAAATTCTGGAACAACGGGCAAAGTAATCGTTGATAAAGTCTTAAGAGAAGCTGATTCTGCTCCTTTTTTATCGGTTATCAAAATAATACGACCATTGCGCGCTCCTACTTCTTGCATATTAGACAAAGTTTTTTCAAACCAGCGATCATAAGGAGCTACAACAATAACGGGGATTGTCTCATCCACCAGTGCAATTGGTCCATGCTTCAACTCTCCCGCCGCATAACCTTCAGCATGAATATAAGAAAGCTCTTTCAGTTTAAGGGCTCCCTCCAATGCAATCGGATAAGAAGTTCCACGTCCCAGATAAAGAACACTTTTTGCATTCACCAAATCACGACAAAGAGCTTCAATTTTTCCTTCTAATTTTAAGACCTCATTTAAAATACGAGGAACTTCTGCCAATTGTTGAACCAGTTTCTGTTCCATTTGAACCGTGAGAGAGCCACGTTGTTTAGCGGCGCTAAGTGCGAGTGAAGCAAGTGTTGCCAATTGACAGGTAAAAGCTTTTGTTGAAGCAACACCAATTTCTGGTCCGGCTAGTGTTGGGAAAATAAAATCAGCCTCTCTTGCCATTGTGGATTGCTCAACATTCACAATTGTTGCCGTTTTTACACCCCGCTCACGACAATAACGTAAAGAAGCTAATGTATCTGCTGTTTCACCAGATTGAGAAACAAACAGCGATAACGCATCAGAGGTTATAGGAGGCTCACGATAACGAAACTCCGAAGCAACATCATTGTCAACACTTAAAGCGGCGTATTTTTCAAACCAATAGCGTGCAACTAAAGTTGAATAATAAGCCGTTCCACAACTCGCAAAAAGCAGTTGATGAATATTTTTCCAATCAATCAAATTTTCAAAAGATCGAACGGTATAATTTCCAAGATCAAGATAATGCGCCAAATTATGAGAAATCACTTCAGGTTGTTCAAACATTTCCTTGTGCATAAAATGACGATGATTACCCTTAGAAATCAATAAAGCCCCTTCAAGTAATGTTGTCATAGAACGTTTTACCGGTTGATTGTCTCCATCATAAATTGTGACGCCTTCTCGTGTGAGAACAGCCCAATCTCCATCTTCCAAATAGCTAATATGATCAACGAATGGAGCCAAAGAAATAGCATCTGATCCCACAAAAAATTCATCTTTTCCATAACCAATTGCCAACGGTGGACCAGACCGAGCCGCAATCATAAGGTTATCTTCACCTTCGAAAATAAGAGCAAGTGCAAAAGCCCCCTGCAGCCTTTTCCAACTGGTACACATAGCTTCTTGCGGAGAAAGACCACTTTTTAATGCACGCGTTATTAAATGTGCAATAACTTCCGTATCCGTCTCTGTTTCAAAGATATAACCATCTTCGATGAGTTCTTTTTGCAATTCTACAAAATTTTCAATAATACCATTATGCACAACCGCAAGCTTTTCGGTTATATGGGGATGTGCATTGCGTTCAACAGCAACGCCATGTGTTGCCCAACGGGTATGCCCAATCCCTAAATTTCCCTTCAGGGGTGTTTTTTTTAATTTTTCTTCTAAATGAACAAGCTTACCCTCAGCACGGACACGATAAAGATGCCCATTATAAACTGTTGCCACCCCAGATGAATCATACCCTCTGTATTCAAGACGTTTTAACCCCTCAAGCAAAGAAGATGCAACACAGCTCTTTCCAAGAATTCCAATAATTCCACACATTCAAAAGCTCCAACCCATATATCTTAAGGATTTAAATCTCATAAAACAATCTAACAGCCTTTATTTAAACGATAAATAATAAAATAATTTAAACATGGAGTACGGCAATCTTTAAGAATAATGCTCCTCTCCATCGTTAGATCGTACAAAACAAAGAAATAAACTGAAAATGGTCACTTTTTCTGTTTGTTTTTTGACAAGTTGTTCTCTAACAAACGCGCCCGAAATTTTGTTGCATAGCCTTCTTTTATAACCTGTCGTGCACGCCCAAAAGCCATACTGTTCATAGAAATATTTTCAGTAATAACACTTCCTGAAGCAACATAAGAACCATCCCCTATCACCAATGGAGAAACAAGCGCCGTATTAGACCCAACAAAAGCATGATCACCAATCGTAGTTTTATATTTGTTAAATCCGTCATAATTGCATGTAATCGTACCGGCCCCAATATTAGTATGTTCACCAATTTCGGCATCACCAATATAACTTAAATGATTAATTTTAGAAAATTCTCCTACCTTAGCTTGTTTGATTTCACAAAAATTTCCAATCTTTACGGATTTAGCCAACTCTGTTCTAGGACGCAAACGTGCATAGGGACCAATCTGTGCATCTTGACCCACCACAGCACCTTCGAGATAACTAAATGCATGAATCACAGCACCAGATTGTACTTTCACGCCCAATCCAAAATAAACATTTGGTTCTATAACCACCCCCGGTTCAATTTCTGTATCATAAGAAAAATAGACTGTTTCTGGTTTTAAGAGTATAACACCTGATAACATTAAATCACGCGCTTTACGTTTTTGCCACAAAGAATCAGCCTCAGAAAGCTCAAAACCGTTGTTAATTCCTACAATATTTTCAAAAGGAACTTCAACAACACGTACATCTAATCCTTCGCGGGAAGCAAGAGAAGCAATATCGGTTAAGTAATATTCCTTTTTCATATTGTTATTATCAACCTTCTCTAAAAGAGGAAGTGCATGTTTTCCACGTATAGCGAGTATTCCCCCATTGCAAAAAGAAATCTTTTTTTCTTCATTGCTCGCATCTTTTTCTTCAACAATTGCGATCAATTGACCATTTTTCTCGAGAAGGCGCCCATAACCTGTTGGATCTTGAGTATGAAAACCTGCAAAAACAACATCTGCTCCATCAGCAAGCTGTGCACGCATTTGACGCAAAGAATCTTGCTGAATGAGAGGCGTATCCCCAAAAACAATGAGAATATCATCCACTCCCTTTTGCAAAGCTAAACGAGCTGATAAAACAGCATGCGCCGTTCCTAAACGCTCTTTTTGCTCAAAAATCATCACATCTTTTACAAATGACTGAACAATATGTACAACCTCTTGAGCACCAAATCCCACAATGACAGCCAATTGTGAAGATCCTGCCAATTCTATTTGTTTTAGAACATGGCATATAAGAGGCAATCCAGCAATTTTATGAAGCACCTTAGGGAGAGACGACTTCATACGCGTTCCCTCACCTGCAGCAAGAACAATAGAAAGACAACTTCTAACCATAAAAACACATAAAACTAACGAGAAAATCCAAAAAAGTTCATAATATCGTAGAAACGAATATCTTCAACATAACTCAATGAAGGGTAATGTTCTAAAAGCCAAAACGAAAGGTCCTGCATAGAGCCTGTTAAAAACAAAATTCCAGTAAGAATAAGAAAAACACCAATAATTTTTTCAACTTTCCCTAAATGAATACGAAAAGCTGCTAAAAACCGCATAAAACGACTGGAAAATAAAGCAGCCAATACAAAAGGAACAGCAAGACCTAATGCATAAACTGCTAATAGAATAGCGCCCTCACCAACAGTTTCTTTTGTTCCAGCAAGCGTTATAATAGTCCCTAAAATGGGGCCAATACACGGTGTCCAACCAAAGGCAAAAGCTAACCCAATAACATAAGCTCCTAAAGGACCAGCAGGTGTTTTATGAGTCTGAAAACGCGCTTCACGAAATAAAAACGAAATTTTGAAAAGCCCTAAAAAATTTAAACCAAAAATAATAATGATTACCCCAGCAGCAAGTGCAAACCAATCACGATAATAACCAATGAATTTACCAATTGTACTTGCACTAGCACCTAAAGCAACAAAAACAGTGGTAAACCCAAGAACAAAAGCGATAACAGAAGACAATAAAGCCCACCGTATAAAGACTTTCTCATCACGTTTTTCTGACCGAAAATCATCAATACCAATCCCGGCCATATAGCATAAGTAAGGAGGAACTAATGGCAAAACACATGGCGACAAAAAAGAGAGAGCCCCCGCAAAAAATACACCAACTGTTGAAATTTCAATCAAAACGCACACCCCATCTTTCATCACGGTTTAGTTCTATGAACAACGATCAATCTATATCTTCATCAATTCGTTGCATATTTTGTTCATTCGCCACCACGCTTATATCTTCATCATGACCAGAAACGACAGAAAAAACCTTTTGATAAATTTTATCTTTATTTTTAGCAATGGCAATATACTCTCCCTCGGCTAATACGAGTGAAACATAAGCCCCAACTGTTTCATAAACAATATCACCAGAATCATTAGCAAGAGACCAACTTGTATCTGCAAGCGCTTCTCCTCCTTCTTGTCGTACCAGTTTTAATACAATTTGAGCGGCCTGATGTTCAAGAGTAACTTCCGTTATTTTACCAGCCTCTACTTGAATATCCGAACGCACCGTCGCATTAATGGAGCCATAATGAGAAGCAACATGGTAGCGGCCAGCTTTTAAACGCACAACAGATTGAGGTTTAACGTTTGATAAAATTATCCCCGTATCATCATTTTCTTTTTCATCCTCATAGATCGTGAAACGTAATTCCTTTCTATTGATTTCACCATTGAGCAGTGTCGCATTTAAAATAAGTCCACCTGCCTCAAGATAAAAACTTTTCACAAGACTCTGCCCATTTTCTAGACGAATATAGCGCACAGCACTCATATGACCAAATGAAACATGAACAAGGTAGCTTCCTGATTCGAGATCAAAACGCGCACTTCCCCCCTTATAGCTTGCCACTAATGGTAATTTATTATCAATCCCTAAAATAGGGGCATAAACCCGCCACACAAGCCCTTTTTCAATATCTTGACGGCTATTTGTTAATCGAGCATTCAAAATGAGTTGTGCTTGAGATGCTAAACTCTCTTTTTCCTGCTCTTGGGGCTTTAGAATGAAACTCCGTGATGGTCCCTGCTGCTGATCTACTCCTTCTTCACAAAAAGCATAGTGGCTCCAGATCAATAAAGTAAGCACCACGCATAACCGCACACATCGGTGCACTGTTTTTATAAGATTAGCCATTTTTACATTGTTGACCAACATGATATTTTTTTCAAGAAACAATATAACAAAGTCCCCACTCTCAAATTGAAAAACTTACACCACAACCACATGATGATACAGCATTGGGATTATGAATCTGAAAAGACTGCCCCATAAGATCATCAACAAAGTCAATCTCAGCTCCTTCCATGAAGGGAATCGATAGTGAATCAATAAGTACAATTGCCCCATCTTTTTTGAAAACGAGGTCATCTTTACCCATTTCAGAAACCAAATCATATTTATAAGAAAAACCAGAACACCCCCCTCCTTCAACAGAAATACGTAAGGCTAT
This sequence comes from Bartonella sp. ML70XJBT, assembly GCF_028618425.1. NCBI lineage: Bacteria > Pseudomonadati > Pseudomonadota > Alphaproteobacteria > Hyphomicrobiales > Bartonellaceae > Bartonella > Bartonella sp. ML70XJBT. The sequence goes on along the minus strand of NZ_JAQISX010000002.1, from coordinate 45,418 downwards.
TTTATCGGGTTCACGCAAAAGTATCTGTACAATTTGCTGAGCAGCAGCATCTGAAATTTTCACATTCATTTTATATATCCTTGCATTAAACCACCAAGAAAGAGTATCTCACACTATTAAAGAGAAAATTTATTCATCATAAACCACTCTCAATTTTAAGATGATAATGGACAGCTTGCAATGGATATAGGCACGATCAACTTCAATTACCAATCTCGAGCGCTCTACAGTGCTCACCCGCAAACAAGCCGTGGACGATTATTCCATGAAATGATGAGCTCTACACGTTCACCCTTTCAACGAGATAGAGATCGTATTATCCATTCTAATGCATTTCGACGTCTTAAACATAAAACGCAAGTTTTTATTGCAGATGAAAGCGATCATTATCGTACCCGCCTTACCCATTCCATAGAGGTTTCCCAAATTGCACGAACCCTTGCTCGGGCTCTGTATCTTGATGAAGATCTTGCCGAAGCCATTGCTCTTGTACATGATTTTGGGCACACACCCTTTGGCCATGCAGGAGAAGAAGCTCTCAATGAAGCCATGGCTCATTATGGCGGCTTCGACCATAATGCACAAGCCTTACGTATTGTTACAAAACTAGAACAGCGCTATGCAAATTTTGATGGACTTAACCTTACATGGGAAACCCTCGAAGGACTTGTAAAGCATAACGGGCCTCTTTTAGGTCCTCACGCGAAGAATAAAGAAGTTCCCACCGACATTTTACAATACAATGCAAAGCAAGATCTTGCACTCGATTGTTTTGCAGGACTAGAAGCGCAATGTGCTGCGATTGCAGATGATATCGCATACAATGCCCATGATATTGATGATGGTTTACGATCGCAATTTTTAACCCTCGATCAATTTGAACAAGTTTCACTAACAGCAGCCATCTTAAAAGATATAACCGATGAGCATCCCCATCTCGACCAAGCACGACGCAGTTACACACTTGTACGAAGACAAATCACAACCATGGTCGAAGATGTTATCAAACAATCACATAAAAACTTAGCACGCATCAAACCAACCAGTATAAACGATATTTACCAAGCAAAACAAACTATTGTTACCTTTTCACCATCAATGACCGTTTACGAAAAAGAACTAAAAAACTTTCTTTTTAAAAATCTTTATTATCACGAACAAGTTCTTAGTCGTCGCAATACAGCAAAATGCATTGTACAAAAATTATTCAATTGTTATTATGAAAATCCAAATACAATGCCTGAAAGTTGGTGCAAAAAAACAGTGCACTTAAAAAATCAAGAGTTAGCACGTCTGATTGCTGACTTTCTTTCAGGGATGACTGATCATTATGCTTTACGTGAATATCACCGTTTATTTGACCATACAGATCATTTCGTTTAATGGCTTTTAGCATCATTATGGAAGCTCAATATGAACATCTTTAAAAACTTCGAAAAAAAAATTAAAAAATCAATTGAATTATCTGATATAAAAGAAAAAAGTAGAGAAGATCTAGATTTAACAAAAATCACCGTTGATCCCCCACGTGATCCCTCCCATGGTCATTTATCAACCAATGCTGCTATGGTGCTTGCAAAATCTATTGGGATGGGGCCCCGCGCTCTTGCCGATAAAATCATAGAACTGCTTAAAAATGATTCCTCTATCGAGAATATTGATGTTGCCGGTCCTGGTTTTATCAACATCAAGCTTACAAAATTATTTTGGCAAGATGCTGTAAAATCCATGCTTGAATTAGGTCTTTCTTATGGTCGCATCCCTATAGGACAAGGAAAACGTGTCAATGTTGAATATGTCTCAGCAAATCCGACGGGCCCTATGCATGTAGGACATTGTCGCGGCGCTGTTGTTGGGGATGTTCTCTCTAATTTGCTACAATTTACGGGCTATAACATCACGAAAGAATATTATATCAATGATGCTGGTCAACAAATCGAAGTCCTCGCTCACTCCGTACTGTTGCGCTATCGTGAAGCTCTTGGACAAAAAATTAATGAAATTCCAGAGGGTCTCTATCCTGGAGAGTACTTGATACCATTAGGTCAATCTTTGGCTCAAGAGTTTGGTGATCAACTCCTCATCATGGATAAAGATAAAGCCTTATCTCTTGTGAAAGAACGGGCAATTCAGGCAATGATGTCCATGATTCGCGAGGATTTGGCGGCTCTTAATATTTATCATGATATCTTTTTTTCTGAGCGAATACTTTACGCAGATAATGCCCGCGCTATTCGTAACACCATTAACGACCTCACTTTAAATGGTTATATCTATAAAGGAAAACTCCCCCCTCCCAAAGGACAAAATATAGAAGATTGGGAACCAAGCGAACAAACTTTGTTTCGTTCAACAAATGTTGGTGATGATCAAGACCGTGTTTTGATTAAATCCGATGGTTCTTACACTTATTTTGCTGCTGATGTTGCTTATTTTCGGGATAAATTTAATCGTCATTTTGATGAAATGATTTATATTTTAGGTGCAGACCATGCTGGCTATGTAAAGCGACTAGAAGCCATGGCAAAAGCAATTTCTGGGGATGAAGCCATACTAAGTGTTTTCTTATGTCAATTGGTAAAACTCTTTCGCAATGGTCAACCTGTGCGCATGTCAAAAAGAGCAGGATCATTTGTCACTCTAAGAGATGTCGTTGAGGAAGTTGGTCGTGATCCAGTGCGTTTTATGATGTTATACCGCAAATGCGAAGCTCCTCTTGATTTTGATTTTGCAAAAGTAACAGAACAATCAAAAGATAACCCTATCTTTTACGTACAATATGCAAGTGCACGTTGTCACTCAGTCTTTCGTCAAGCACAAGAAGTGCTTCATATTGAGAGTTTTTCAGAGGACATATTGATCCCCCATCTTCATCGACTAACAGATGACAATGAAATATTATTAATACGCAAACTTTCTGAATATCCGCGTATCATTGAACAAGCGGTCATTCATAAAGAACCCCATCGATTAGCGTTTTATCTTTATGATCTTGCCTCCTGCTTTCACACACATTGGAATAAAGGGAGCGAAAATCTCAATTTACGCTTTATTCAGCCTAATGATAAAGAGTTATCCTTTGCAAGATTGGGCTTGATACAAGCTGTTATCAATATTTTATCATCAGGACTTAGCATCATAGGAGTCGAGGCCCCAATAGAAATGCGTTGAAAAAGTTCTATAAATACATACAATAGATACTTTATTGGTAAACTTTTTCATGTATCCTTGCATGAGAGGGGGAAAATTTATAATTTTAATATAACAAATCAAAATTAACCATTGATTGCACGTGAGTGTAAATCATTATGTGAGAAAAGCTATGAGCGATAACGATCGCAAAAATCCGCACGAAACAAAACACGATCATGAACACCATGATCCTTTAGAAAGACTTACGCGCATTTTTAATCCGACCAAACAAAGCGGAAACCAAAATGAGCACTCTTCTTTACAGACAGATCGCTCGACATCTCATTCCAAAACATCATCCCCTGATGATGATTTTGATTTGTCTTTCCTAGAAGAAGAACTTGAAAATAATTTAACACACGACTTACCGTTTGATGATCAAAAAAAGCAATGGAACTTGCATGCAACCAGCGACGCAAGAGCCTCAGATATTGCACAAACTGATTCTTTCAACCATACAAAACAAAATAATTTATCTGAAGAAAAATATTCTTCACCGACCAGTCATGATGAAGAACAAATTTTAGACGCGCTTTCTCCATTACCAATCCAAAAGAATCACCAAAAGAATCAATTGTCTCAACAGAAAAAAACAGCACCAACTGCTCATTCTTTTTTTGAAAAAAGAAATTTTATCTCACAATCAGAATCAGAAAATTTCTTTTTTAATGAATCTGAAAGACGCGAAAATAAGAGAGATGAGACAGAAACTGTTGAAAGAACCAATCGTTTTTCACAAACGACCTCACAACAGCCTGAGACTTCGAATGTACAAAAAACTTATGATGATAATCAAAACTTCTATGATCCTTCCAGAAACCATCCCTATAACATTTCAGAGGATCAAGAAAATTTGCCCAAAAAAAATTATACGGATGTTTCCTCTTCTCCGGAAGCAAATAAGTCTTTTTCATCTTCTAACCTTGTGTCAGAAAGACAAAACACAGCAAAAAATCAGACAGCAAGTGGCTTCTCCTCCCCTTTGGATTCAACACACGTTGACAGACAATCTTATTTAGAGGGATCTTCACAAGAAGATCATACAACCAATTATCCCCATTTTTTTGAAGAAAATCCTTCACAACAAGAAGCTTACAGTGAAAAAGTTCCAACATATAATGAAGCTCAAACCCAATACATCAATAAGCCTGAGAATGTCTCTAACCCAAACAGAGAAATTTCATATAACCAAAATAATTTAGACGAGTTTTTTTCCTCATCAAAACCTTTTAATACAAAACAAACAGAGAGCTTTTTTGCCCATAACTATACACACAGAGATACACCCCCACCCAATGTTGATACTTATAAATTTTCGGAAGAAATCGTAGAAAAAACTGGTCCTATTATGGTTCCAAAAGTCCCGTATGAAGCCCCAGAATATGATGTACCAACAGGTGGTTTGGAAGAAGAATTTGCAGATGTACTCAATGTAGGACATGTTCCAACAGATAATTTTTCTCAAAAACAACAGAAAAATGAAACTTTCAACGAAGTTTTTCATCAAACTATGCAAAATTCAAAAGAAGGGGTTTATATAAATTCTAAAGAACAAAATGCCGACTATTTTTCTGATGCCAATATCGAATATAATTCTCCCTCTTTGAGTGAGAATTCACTATACGCAGGCTCAGATGGAATCCCTACATCTCCCTCAGCACCTCCTCTCCTTAAAAGTTCTATTTTCAGTAAAGTTTTCATCAAAGGTATTTTTCTTCTTATTTTAGTAGCCATTGGGTTTACTGGTTATTATTATTTTTTCATGTCATCACAGAAAAATGAAGAAAGGGTCATTATCCACGCTGATAATACACCTTTTAAATTCAAACCAGAAACAACTGAAACGAAAAATGATGTTGCCCATAATTTAGATGTCTATAAACAAACAACTGGGCAGAATGACAAACAAGAAAATACACAACAATTTCTTATCGATAGCTCTGAGCAACCTGATAACTTAGAGGGATTAAATCCAGAAGAGTCTCCAAATGTTTCATCATCTTCTTCGACTAAATCTGATGTTGAGGATGCAGTCACTGAAGCTATCCATCATACTATTCCAACGCAAGAAGTAAAAACCGTTATTGTCAATCAAGATGGTACAATTACACTGGCTCCTGTACATCAAACAGAGAGTAAAACTGCTGCTCAAGCTACTCAATCCATTGATCAAATTCCTGACGATCTTCAAGAGTCATCCGCTGTTTTGTCGCATAATTCCGATAAAAAAGACCAAGAAAGTGATTATGATCTCAAAAATAATATTGATAAAATAATCGCTGAAAATACTTCTGATGAGAATATTGAAGAAAAATTTATCCCAATTCCTTCCCATGCAGAGAGAAATGCAGAAGTCGAAACGCACACCGCCACTCGCCCCACATCAGAAAATAGAGTTTTACCACAAAATTCAGAGAGTTATTATGTACAACTTTCCTCTCAACCAACGCATGAGTTAGCTAGAGATTCTTTGAAAAATATGAAATCCAAATTTGGATTCATTATCGGGTCTCGTCCTTTAAATATTCAGTCGGCTTTTATACCAGGAAAAGGAACCTATTACCGTGTCCGTATTCAAACGCAGAACCGTGATGAAGCCATAATCCTTTGTGAAACCATTAAAAATTCTGGTGGAAATTGCTTCGTAACACGCTAAACCAATCATGTAACGGTTGTTAAAACCGTTACATGATTTATTTCAATGATTTATCAGAAACTTCAGAAATTAAAATCATCTCCATCTTTTTGGCTTATGTATTTACCTCAACTTTATTCTTTAATCTGCATCAATTTTCGCCTTATTTAAAAGATTATGTTTCAAAAAAAATCACTGCGTACTCTTATAGGTATAAGGTACAGGAGGGGTTGAATTTAAATCTTTTTGAGGCGTTGTTATGCTCTGACTTGTTTGTGGAGTATTATAATGTGAACTATGTTCAGGAGGTCTTGCAAAAAAAGATCCTAAAAAACCAAAAACAAACCAAATAATAACCAGAGCAAGAAGAATAGCAAAAATACCCTTAGCGATTGAAACACGCTGTTCATGATCTTTTCTTTCTTCAGCCATACGTTCTTCATATGTGTGATAATTTTTATCAATCATAGTGGATTCCTTTTCTCAATCCCCTTAACCTTAAAATTTTTAGAAAATATGCATATATGAAATCATTCAGATACTTATTTTGAGAAAACGATAAAGAAAGATAAAGGTTCCAGATACCTTTATTAAAGTGAGGAAAGAGAACCGAGAATAGAATTAAAATATCTACCATAACCTTTGAACGCTATAATAAAACCCTTTGCGTTCTACAATAAAACATTGACACAAAGGATTTGCTAATAATAGAGTCATGAGCGAAATATCTCGTTATTTTTATTAAATAAAAAATAAAACAGTCTCAAAAGGTTTTTCTTATGAAATCTCCCATATCATCACTTCCCTTTACAATAGAAAAGAACCCATCACCTCTATCAGAAAAAAAACGTGAAGAAATTTTAAAAAGTCCCGGTTTTGGTCAATTCTTTACAGACCATATGTGCACTATTCAGTGGACAGAAGACAAAGGCTGGCATAACGCCGTTATTTCTCAATACAAAGCTTTAGAAATTAACCCTGCAAGTACCGTTTTGCATTATGGACAGGAAATTTTTGAGGGTTTAAAAGCATATCGTGCAAAAGATGGACGCATCTTGCTCTTCCGTCCTGATGCTAATGCACAAAGATTTATAGAGTCAGCACACCGGTTAGCGATGCCAGAATTACCAAAAGATATTTTTCTGGATGCCGTTCATCAATTAGTAAAAATTGATCAAAAGTGGGTTTCTGATCATCCTAACGTAAGCCTCTACATTCGTCCATTTATGTTTGGTAATGAAAACTTTTTGGGCGTTCGCCCTTCTCAAGAATATCTTTTTTGTATCATAGCCTCTCCAGTTGAATCCTATTTCAAAGGAGAGGAAAAGTCTGTCAGCGTCTGGATTGAAACAGAGTATAGTCGTGCAGGTCCAGGAGGAACAGGTGCTGCTAAATGTGGTGGAAACTATGCAGCCAGCTTACTTGCACAAAAAAGTGCGATTGAAAACAATTGTAGCCAAGTGCTCTTCCTTGATATGGTTGAACATACATGGATTGAAGAACTTGGCGGTATGAATGTCTGCTTTATTATGGACAATAATACACTCGTAACCCCTCCCCTTAATGGAACAATCCTTCCGGGAATAACACGTCATTCAATTTTACAGTTGGCTAAACAAATGGGATTAACGATAGAAGAGCGTCCTTATTCTTTTGCATCGCTTCAAGAAGATGTAAAGAGTGGACAACTTAAAGAAGTTTTTGCTTGTGGTACAGCTGCCGTTGTCACATCAATCGGCCGTTTTAGATATAAAGGAGGAGAATTTATTATTGGAAATGAAACAGTTGGAGAAGTCACAAAGCAACTTCAAGCACAATTGGTTGGTCTTCAAAAAGGAAATATAGAAGATAAAAATGGCTGGGTTTATTCTGTCCAGCTCTCATAATAAGACGATATTCTCATATCTATAAAGGCTTCCATGAAGATATATCGGCCTTCATGGAAGTGTTCGTGCTAAAAGTAATCTCTCTATTTTTTAGGGATGACAAAAAGGAAAACATTAATCAAATTTCGAATGATCTCTATGCTTTGCTTTAATATTGCGAACTGTCCCCGTATGAGAACGCATTACAAGAGTTTCCGTTTGAATGTAGCGAGGCGTGAATTTAACACCAGACAGCATGTTACCATCTGTCACCCCTGTCGCTGAGAACAAAACGTCACCCTTTGCCATTTCTTCCATTGTATAAACCTTATTGGGATCACTAATCCCCATTTTGGCTGCACGAGCAATTTTCTCTTCTGTATCAAGCAACAAACGACCTTGCATCTGTCCTCCAATGCAGCGTAAAGCAGCAGACGCTAAAACACCCTCTGGAGCACCACCAATTCCCATATAAATATCAATACCTGTTTCTTCTGGATCAGTTGTATCAATAACAGCAGCAACATCTCCATCACCAATCAAGCGAATCGATGCCCCTGTCTTTCGCACTTGCTCAATCAGTTTTTCATGACGAGGCCTATCCATAATACAAACAGTAATCTGATTAACAGCCACACCTTTAGCCTTTGCAAGAGCATGAATATTATCGGTAGGACAAGCATCTATATCCACCAATCCCTTTGGATAACCAGGACCAATAGCAATTTTGTTCATATAAACATCAGGAGCATAAAGGAGGTTACCTTTTTCAGCAATAGCAATCACTGCCAAAGAATTGGCAAGATTTTTAGCACAAAGTGTTGTTCCTTCCAATGGATCAAGTGCAATATCGATCGCCAGTCCATTTTGAAGACCTACTTTTTCTCCAATATAAAGCATGGGCGCTTCATCCCGCTCACCTTCGCCAATCACCACTGTACCCTCAATAGGCAATCGATTAAGTTCCTGCCGCATTGCATCTACAGCAGCTTGATCGGCTGCCTTTTCATCGCCACGTCCGCGCCAGCGCGCAGCAGCAACAGCAGCACGTTCAGTGACACGTACCAATTCAAGTGTCAAAATACGATCAAGTCCATTTAAAATCTTCTGAGTTGTGGGCATATGAAAAAATCCTACCGAATAAATACCAGAAAAAATATGAGTTCTTAATTAAGCTCTAAAAATAAAGCTTTTGACAAAGATGAAAACTTTCCACAAGAGATAAAAATATTCCAACTTGTCTTATCAAGATAAGTTATCAATTCTCTGCCATACGTTCAATACGAATGAATTGAGATTTTGCAACAAGATGTCCATCTTTTTCAATTTCTGCAAGTGCCTGTCGTACATTCACTTCTGTTGTTTCATGCGTGATTAAAATAATCGTTTTTTCAATCTGATTTTCTATAAAAGGTCTTTGAACAATCGACTCTAGCGAAATATGATTATCAGCCATATGCCTTGCAACCGCGGCAAAAACACCAGCACGATCATGAACATTTAAACGTATAAAATAGCCCCCTGCATGATGTGAAATGCGTGCTTTTTTATGAGGAGAAAGCTTTAAAGCTGGACGTCTTAAAACAGGTGCATAGTGAAAACCAGAACGTGCTTTTGCTATATCAGCCAAATCACCAATAACAGCTGATGCTGTTGCCATTCCTCCAGCGCCAGGACCAGAAAACAATAATTCACCTAATAAATCACTTTGAATAGAAAGAGCATTGGTTACACCATTGATCTGTGCAATCATTGAGGATATTGGGACCATTGTTGGGTGAACGCGTTGCTCTATTCCAGAATCCGTTTTTAAAGCAACCCCTAAAAGCTTAATTCGATATCCCAATTCATCAGCCGCCCGAATATCAATTTGCGAAATATTATGAATTCCTTCAACATAAACATCATCCAACGAAACAGCTGTTCCAAATGCCAAGCTTGTTAACAAAGCTAATTTATGAGCGGTATCATTTCCCTCAATATCAAAAGTTGGATCTGCTTCAGCATACCCCAATCTTTGTGCATCTGCTAAACAATCTTTGAATGAAAGGCCTTCTGTAAACATGCGTGTTAATATATAATTACAGGTTCCATTGAGAATACCATAAATCCGCGATATATGATTACTGACAAGCGATTCTCTCATCGCTTTAATGACAGGGATTCCCCCTGCGACAGCTGCTTCAAAATGAAGAAAAACGCCTTTTTGTTCTGCAATTATAGCTAGCTCTACCCCATATCGAGCGAGAAGAGCTTTATTGGCTGTTACAACATGATGTCCTGCCTCAAGTGCACTCTTAACAGCAGTATATACAATATCCAATTCACCACCAATTAACTCGACAAAAACATCAATCTCGTCAAAAGCAGCCATCTCCACAGGTGAATCAAACCATCTCATATTACTGAGATCAATTCCACGATCACGGCCTTTATCGCGCGCACTAACAGCAACGACTTTGATGGATCGCCCACACTGACAAGCCAAACTATTCGCTTTTTCACATAGAGCTCGAACAACTGAGGTACCAACCGTACCAAGTCCCGCAATACCAACTTTTAAAGCTTCTGCCATTATCTAACCATTGATCCCTATCCATCTTGAAAAATCGTTTACTGGCAACAAAAAGAATATTGATATCCATCAGGACAAAAGAAATCCCCTGCTCCCTCCATACTTTTTTCTAATAGCATTATCCCCGCTTGTTCAATCAAAATTCCTAAAAATACAAATATTTATTTTCTTTTAAAATTTTAAAACCTCTATAAAAGATCTAATTCAAAATGAAAATCTACAAAATTGATAAATGCAAATTACCGTAAAAAAAATTGCTTTGTTTTTAAAAAGTAAAAGCCTTCTCATAAAAACTAATCTCTATCAACAAGGGATAGAAAAAATCTCTCACAAAGTAATCAATAATACGCAAAAGAATATCGAATATTTGGTAACAAATACAAACATATCTGTTCCAAATCAACAAGTATTAAACAAAAAACATTCTTTCATAGGATACGTAAAGAGAATGGACAAAATATAAAGTGGATTATTAAATAATAACGCATTCCTTCCTACCATTATATAGCTTGAATTGTCGTTCTTAATGTAAAGAGCTTAACATTCTTCTGTATAAAAATAGAACATTACATTAAATGTAAAAAACAAAAACTCATGTGTGTACAGCATAATTCTGAAAAATTATAAATATGGAGAATAAATTTGCAAAGTTTGAATATTTTACCTTAACTTATTGCCAATCTTTTGAAAAACGAACAAATTGCAATGACAAAAAACTCCATAAATCCTTTACCTGCGCTGATTCATTTTCAAATAAAGAACTTGCTAAAGATGTGAGAGAACAAATAAAAATCCTTTAAATTTTTCACATCCATGTAAAGGTATAGTTGAGAAAAATAATTTTTAAAATATTTCTAAAAATTTCCTCAATATTTTTTATTTTTATCATACATATTTTCTTCTTGTGAAATTGAAAGAAATCTACAGCTTATGCTTTGAAAAAACTTTTGTATGATTCGCACTCTTTGTTAACTTACTCATAAATATTTTCTTTCTCCTTCATAAATTATATAAGCTTTGCTTTATGATAAGCTTAAATAAGCAGCCTTCTGTATAAAAGCTCTCTCAAGTAAGTTAAAGGATATTCACATGTACAAGCATGAGACAAAGATGAATAAAATATGTAAAAAATAAATATCTTTAAAATGCTGTTATGATCATTTTTATCTAGGCATCAAACTGAAAATAAACAACAAATATCATTCACTAAATATGATGTTCGCAGCAAAATTTTTTATCCATCATGATAACTCTATATTTTTTCTATTAAAAAACTTAGAAAATAAAATGATCTAAACAAAAGTCATTTAAAAATTATTCAATAAAACACATTTTTTTCAAAAAAAATGATACAGAGGGCTTGCGAAGTAAAAAGATCCTCTCTATAAGCCTCATCATTGGTTTGCGCCCATCGTCTAGCGGTTAGGACATCGCCCTTTCACGGCGGAAACAGGGGTTCGATTCCCCTTGGGCGTACCAATTTTTCTTTTATTTTGTGTAAGATATTGATTTTACTTATGTTTTAAATATCAGGGATCATAAATAAAAATCAAGGAATAGGCTTTTAAAGAAGTCTTTTCTTAGAAAAGGTGTAAAAGTCAACTAATGATTCATTTATTGTTTTTTCTCAGAGAAAGCAGTCTAGTGTAGTCCTTAGTATCAATTAAAAAATTAATAAAATATAAGTTAGAGGATTTCTCTAGTGATAAGGTGATTTTATAAACAGTATTCATACGTATGCTATTAATTTTTAAATAAAAACCAACCACGCTCTTTATACATTTCTTTCAACTTTCAAAACTGAAATTGATCACCAAGAAAGCATTTTAGATGAATCATCCTTCATTACAGGGCTTTTTATATCACATTAAATTTTTATAAACAAACAGTCCGTCATTTTAGATCAAATGGCGATATAAAAATAAATGCTTACTCACGAAAAAAAACTCAAGAAACCCTCATTGAGAATACAATCAACTTATCAAAACGTTAAATAGGAAATTTGATGATAAAAATACATATCCCTATTTCCCAAAAAACCTCATTAATTTATTAATTAAATTAGATTTTTTATCAGTTTCACAATGATGACAGATTTGCAAATACATCACTTCTTTTCAAAAATTAAACTCTTCAATAAAGTTTTATACTCTATTGACCATACATTCCCCCCCCACACACATTTACATGCCCCTTTCCCCTTGTTTTTACTTTTCATTATAAACCTGAAAGTGCTATAAGGTAATATCACTTAAAAGAAAAAGGACTTCTAATGGCAAAGATCAAAGTAGAAAATCCCGTTGTTGAACTCGATGGGGATGAAATGACCCGTATCATCTGGAAATATATCAAAGATAAATTAATCCATCCCTATCTCGACATTGATCTCAAATATTATGATCTTTCCGTCGAAAACCGTGATGCAACCAATGATCAGGTAACGATTGATTCTGCCAATGCTATCAAAAAATATGGGGTTGGTATAAAATGTGCAACCATCACACCTGATGAAGCACGTGTTAAAGAATTTAACTTAAAAAAAATGTGGAAATCACCCAATGGCACTATCCGCAATATTTTAGGAGGCGTTATTTTTCGTGAACCCATTATCTGTAAAAATGTCCCTCGCCTTGTTCCTAACTGGACAAAGCCAATTATTATCGGACGTCACGCTTTTGGTGATCAATATAAAGCAACAGATTTTAAATTTCCAGGCAAAGGGAAACTAAGTATTAAATTTGTTGGTGATGATAATCAAGTTATTGAGCATGATGTTTTTGATGCCCCAAGTGCAGGGGTTGCCATGGCGATGTATAACCTTGATGAGTCAATTCGTGATTTTGCCCGTGCAGCTTTTAATTATGGACTACAGCGGAATGTTCCGGTTTATCTTTCAACAAAAAATACCATCCTAAAAACTTACGATGGTCGTTTTAAAGATATCTTTCAAGAAATATTTGATACGGAATTTAAAAATGAATTTGAAAACCATAAATTGTATTACGAACACCGTCTCATTGATGATATGGTAGCTTCGGCACTTAAATGGTCAGGCGGCTATGTCTGGGCATGTAAAAACTATGATGGTGATGTTCAGTCTGATATTGTTGCCCAAGGTTTTGGTTCTCTTGGTCTTATGACTTCCGTTCTCATGACACCGGACGGTAAAATTGTTGAAGCAGAGGCCGCACACGGCACCGTAACACGCCACTACCGTCAATATCAAAAGAATGAAGAAACATCAACAAATTCTATTGCATCTATTTTTGCATGGACTCGTGGACTAGCGCATCGGGCCAAACTGGATAACAATGATAAATTAAAAAACTTTGCCACAACATTGGAAGAAGTTTGTATTAAAACCGTTGAAGAAGGTTTTATGACGAAAGATCTCGCGCTTTTGATTGGACCTAAACAAAAATGGCTTTCTACAACAGGTTTTCTCGACAAAATTGATGAAAATCTCAAAAAAGCAATCGACAATTAAGCAATAATTTAATTAAAATTCAAAGCTCTAAATAGAGCTTTGAATTTTTCTTGGTGAATTTAAAGAACTGCCTTATAAATAAAAAGAAAATAAACTTTTATTAAATAGCAAAAACAGTGAAAAAACAAAGCTGGTCTACGCTTCTATTGAGTAAAAATGGTCTTTGCTTTTTAACGTTTACAGGCGGAGTTGTGCTGCACGCCACCAACGTTTATATCGTTATTACTATTTTACCCTTCCTTATGAATCATATTGGCAATGAAATATATTATTCTTGGGTTGCTACTGTCTTCATTACAGCTTCTCTCATAGGAACTTCCCTTGCAACAAAAATATTAGGAAAACTAGGTCCCCGTAACGCTTATGTTATCTCTGGAGTTATCTTTACCCTAGGGACTTTCCTGTGCAGCATTTCTTCATCTATGCCATTATTTTTAATAGGACGCTTTATTCAAGGATTTGGAAGTGGTTCTTTGTTATCCCTATCCTATTCCATGGTGCGTATTTTTTTTAATCCATCTTTATGGTCACACGCATTAAGTGTTATTTCTGGAATGTGGGGAATATCAACCTTATTAGGACCAGCGATCGGAGGGCTTTCTATATATTATGGCCTATGGCGAGCATCCTTTTGGATCATTGGTGTATTTGCTATATTCTTCTCACTCATCGCCTTCAAATTTTTACCAAAAAAGAATGAAAGTGATATTCCAACATCCCCTTTCCCTCTTCTCCAGCTTTTCATACTCACCTTATTGATTTTTATCATTTCGGTTGGAGGGGCTATGGAGTCAACAATGGCAAAAATCTGCGGGCTCGTTATCGGACTTAGTCTTCTCTTTGTTCTAGCAAGAATCGAATCATCTAATCTTCACCCTATGTTGCCGCATAAATCCTTTTCTTTTTCTTCTGAAATTTTTCCTGTTTACGCATTGATCCTCGTTATGACAACAGTCGTCTATAGTATAGAACTTTATTTTCCACTTTTTCTTCAAGAGCTTCATGGACAAGCTCCACTTATTGCTGGTTATATAGCAGCACTCATGAGCCTAGGGTGGACATGTGGAGCCCTTTCAAGTGCTGGTATCTCCGCAAGAAAAATTCGCAACATCATTGTATACTCCCCCTTATTAAAACTGTTAGGAATCACCATTCTTTTATGGCTTATTCCAACAGAAGTTTCCGCAGTTGAATATATTTTTATTATTTGCTTAGCACTATTTTCTATTGGGATCAGTGCAGGTATAGCGTGGCCACATTTACTCACAAGGATATTACAATGTGCAAATGATGAAGATGCTCTGCGTGCAAGTGAATCCCTTACCTTTGTGCAACTATTTTCAGCGGCCTTAAGTGCAACTCTAGCAGGAGTCATCACTAATCTTGCAGGCCTCTTTAATCCTGGAGGAACAATAGGAATGATCTTAGCAGCAAAAACACTTCTTATCGTGCTCATGGGGCTTTTATTTTGTTTTGCTATCCCATTAGCGCTGCGCATTTCCTACTGCATATTTAAAAATCCAACAGGACATTCTAATAATAACTAAAAATAAATATAAAAATTTCTTCTTTACTCAAAAAAATATTAAGAACGCTTCTCCATAAACCATGAGATGCAAAAAACCATTAATCCGCAAAAAGTTAGAATACTTCCTAAAATGGCTGTATATTCATAAGTATAGCCCAATTTTAAAACCAATGCTCCAGCTTCTGCACCAAGAGCGTTGGCAATATTAAAAGCAGACTGCATTAATGCTCCTGCCAAAATCTTTCCCTGTAGTGCAACATCCATAATTTTTGTTTGTATAGAAGGCATAGCCGCAAAAGAAGTCCCAACCAGAAAGCATCCTATTGCAGCTGTTAACGGAGCATAAGATAAAAAGATAAAAAGAAAAAAAACAAATACGCTCCAAAGCATAGAAAAAAATATCATCGGCGAAATGCCTATTTTAGCAGCCAGTTTAGGCCCCAAGAGATTTCCTACCACCATCCCCAATCCAACTAAGGGCATGATAAAGGGTATCCACTCAAGTGAAAAACCAGAAATATGCATTAATGTTGATTTAATATAAGTAAAAACAGAAAATAATCCTGACGCCCCCACCGAAACCATTGTTAAAAGAAGCCACACCTGCTTTTGCTTTAATGCACCCATTTCGCGTAAAGGGCTCGTTCTTTTACACCTTAAATCGCAAGGCAAAAAATTCCAAATAAGAAAACAACATAATAAAGCAATCATACCCACAAGGATGAAAGCAATCTGCCAACCAATAAGTTGACCAATCCAAGTTGCACTTGGTGCTCCTAAAACGGTTGCAATAGTTAAGCCAAGCATAACAGACCCAACAGCTTTAGAACGTTCATTCATTTTCACCATTGAAGAGGCAACCATAGCCGCAAGTCCGAAATAGATTCCATGGGGAAGACCACTGAGAAAGCGTAATACGACTAACATGCTAAAATCAGAAAAAAAAGCACTCGCAATATTTGCTAAGGCATAAAAAAACATCAACCCTATCAAAACAGTTTTACGTGAAAATTGAGCAGTTGCAACAGCCAAAAGAGGAGCTCCAATCACAACACCTAATGCATAAGCAGAAATATATTGACCCGCAGTAGGAATATCAACATATGAACTTCGTGCCATCTCTGGAAGAAGCCCCATTGCAACAAACTCTGCAGTCCCAATAGAAAAACTCCCTACTGCAAGAGCTAAAATTGCTAAATGACGTACTTTCGAATCAATTTCCAACGCAAGAATATTTTGTTTATGAGAATCGATCATATCATCACTTCTGGATAAGATTTTTTACTGTAGATATCTGTAATACGTAAAACTAAAAATTCAAAATATTGTTACATGCATGCTAAATCGTCCCCAACAAAGTTTTAGAAACATTTTAGTGTATAAGTATTTTATGAAATTTTTAGTAAGATTCTTTAATGAAAGATCTTCTAAAAACCTAACAATTATAGATATACTCAACTATTTTTATGAGACCAGCCAGATAATAAACCCAAGATAATAAACTATGTCTCCTTTTTTCAGCAGTTTCAATTTTACCCTAAATCTTTATTTAGAACGATGTACCACACGCTATAAACAATTCTAAAATTTATCGAAGAATACATTCCAAACAGATGAGCAATATATCATCATTATCTTGATACAAATATAAAAGCCTCTGCCTAATTTATTATTTCTTCGTTTTTATAAACTAAATCCCCCTCCAAATTGATAAGCTATAATTTCAACACATATGCTATCTTATGGGTTATTATAGAATCTTTTAAAAATTCTCATAATAATCGTGCTTGATTTCTCCATTGATTAAATAATCCTATTCTCGAGATATTTATCCCTATCTCATCTCATAGATAAATAGCATAAGATCTTTTTTGATCTAATTCACTATCTGTAAATTTGAAATATCCATATAATATATTATGATTTTTTATATAAATATAATACAAAATAAATATGATAATTTTTGTTTAAAGATATTTATTAATCTTTTATAAAATTATGATTATATTGTAAATAATATTTTTTATTAACGTATAAAAATAGTAAAAACATAAAATGTATTTTTATAACTTTTAAATATTATAATATTACTTTATTATTATTTTAATTTTCTAAGAATTTATCTGTTATTTTGCATGTAACACATTCTTTACCTTAATCAATAAAAGAATACAAAAGAACTCATAAAAATACAATTTTCATACTTCTTTAAGAGTTCGCTAACGCCTCATTAACATTGTTGTTTTAAACACTCATCAGAAACAGAAGTAAACTGTTTTTCTCCGGATCAGGTAGCGCGTACCGGAGTAACAGTTTCTGTTTTGCATGATAATTACAAAAAGAATATATGCCCCGTAAAATAGTACCTTTACATTTTAAGATAGTGCAATTTTATTTTTTGGGAAGGTATTTCTAATTTTATTTTTTGAGTAAAATTTGTAAGTAAAAAATAAAACACTATATTGAGATGAATGTTTTAGCGTCCTTGTGCCCATAGAGCACGCGTTTCAGCGCAAAAATGAGCATAACAGCCCTCTTCAATGGCATCACGAATTTCTTGCATCAATTGTTGGTAATAAAAAAGATTATTCCAGGTCAACAACATACCACCAAGAGATTCACCAGATTTGATCAAATGATGTAAATAAGCGCAACTATAATCATTTGCTGCTGGACAAAGTGACTGTGGATCAAGAGGATGGGGATCTTCTGCATAACGCGCATTCCGTAAATTAATTCTACCAAAGCGTGTAAAAGCTAAACCATGACGTCCTGCACGTGTTGGCATAACACAATCAAACATATCAATACCACGCGCAACACTTTGTAAAATATCATCAGGTGTCCCTACTCCCATAAGATAGCGCGGTTTATCCTCTGGCAAAATCGGACAAGTCGTATCCAACACTGCTGTCATAACATTCTGCGGCTCACCAACAGCAAGACCTCCAATCGCGTACCCTTTTAAATCCATTTCTTTTAATGCTTGAGCAGAACGTTCACGCAGTTCCATATTATCACCCCCCTGAACAATCCCAAACAATGCTTTATCTGGCTGTTTCCCAAAAGCTGTTTTACAACGTTGTGCCCACCGCAATGAAAGTTCCATAGCTTCTTCCATCTCTTTTTCACTTGCGGGTAAAGCAATACATTGATCCAACTGCATCTGAATATCCGCATCAAGAAGTCCTTGAATTTCGATAGAACGCTCTGGACTCATTTCATAGTAGGCTCCATTAACATAAGAGCGAAAAATCACACCTTGTTCGTTAATTTTACGGATGCCCGCCAATGACATAACCTGAAAACCACCAGAATCGGTTAAAATAGGTCCATTCCAGCGTGAAAATTTATGTAATCCCCCTAAACGGGCAACACGTTCAGCTCCTGGACGCAACATTAAATGATAAGTATTCCCCAAAATAATATCCGCCCCAAGATCACGTACTTGATCCATATACATAGCCTTAATGGTTCCTGCCGTCCCCACAGGCATAAAAGCAGGTGTGCGAACACACCCACGTCCAGTAATAATTTCGCCTCGACGAGCACATCCATCTTGAGCAATTTTTCTATAATGAAATGTCTTTATCATCACTCTTATTTTCTTGATTTGATTTCATCAATACATACTTCTATAGAAAGAAAAAATATATCCCTTACGAGCATTGCCATAAATTTTTATGAATTAATTTTTGATTCGCTTAAACCAGTATAAAAAGATAAACGAGATAAAAGAATATTTACTATCAAGAAACCACCATAATAAAGAAATAATCTAGCTCCAGAAAAATAATAAATATCGATACTTAACGTACCAAACCTTAATAGAACTATGAAATTACTATCTCAATAATCTCATCTTTACGTACTTTCATAAGCGATGTTTTTATAAGAATAGAAAAAATTTTAATCACATTTACTTTCGATATTTTTACTTTGAAAGATAATTTTTTACATATTATACAACATATTAATTTATAAAGATAATTTACTTTTTACATATTGTAATGAAAGGCCCAAATAGCGTAAGTTTCTCTTATTTCAAACCTATACCATATTGAATTACCCAAAATCATTTACTTATACGTTATAAACGACTAGGCTATGTGGAATGAAACTGTACAAGAAAAGACTAAAAAATACTTCTTGTGAGACTCTCAAGTGCCAAAAGCTGTCTCAACCTTAGAGACTAGCACTGTGGTCTAATGGCGCCAGTTTGCTCTTTTATTAAACTATTAAGCATAAAAATGGTGTAGCTTAATGAATTTTATATGATTCATAGGGGCTTTACCGTGAGACCATTCAAGAAATGAACTTGGATGTGCTAAGAGATGTTTTTTTAAAACAAACGCGTAAATATGCAACACAAGTGTAACAGTTTAAAGCATTTCTCCATAAAAAACGAAAGCGTAAGGCCATGCATAATCTTTATCATTTAAAAGATACTGCCTTAAATGATTTTGAAAAAGTAAATCTGAATTAAAAAGGAAATGGTAAGATTAATTTTTGTGTTTGCTTTTACGTCTTTATGCTCTTTCCAAATTAGGTCATCTTCCTATTTTAGAGATTACGCCAATAAGGATATACACAATACGCTCCATACTTTCACCTTGTATATGAACACTGAAACAGCCAAGCTCTTATCCATCACAATATATATTTCAAACATGCTGCTGCATTAGGATTAAATGTTTCTATACAAACAGCAACAAAAGCACGTTCTTTTTTCAGAACAGGAGCAAAACCATTAGGAGACCAGCAATTGATCGAAGAGGAGTGTTGTTTTTTTATAAAACACTTTGCCCCCCCCTAAAACAACTGGCTTTGCATTTTTTATCCTGACAGCTTTTTGTACAAATCCTTGGCGCCAATTCTTGTAGATCAGATTGAAAGAAATAATGGAGAGTTCTTAGCTTAAAAATGCGAAAGAAAAGCATGATACTACAAAAAAAATTCACATACCCTTATTGATCAGAAAAGAGTATTTTCTTTCAGACAGTTTATAATTGAAACGCATATGATTTATACTATTCTGCATCAGCAGCAATAACAGCTTTGGTAATTGTATCAGGATCATCGACAACAGGTTCACCGCGCTTAATTTTATCAACATTTTCCATACCCTCAACGACTTTCCCCCATATGGAATATTGATGGTCAAGCCACGGAGCATCTGCAAAACAAATAAAAAACTGCGAATTAGCGGAATTTGGATTCTGACTCCGCGCCATAGAAACTGTACCACGCTTATGAAAAAGATTTGAAAACTCTGCGGCTAAATCTGGTTTTTCTGAACCACCCATCCCCGCACGTGATAAATTAAATTTTTCACCATCCTTCTTTCCAAACTGCACATCACCAGTCTGCGCCATAAAACCATCAATAACGCGATGGAAAATAACATTATCATAAGCACCTTCACGAACAAGTTCTTTAATACGTGTAACATGGCCAGGCGCTAAATCAGCAAAAAGTTCAATAACAACTCTGCCTTTCGTCGTGTCAAGAATTAAGATATTCTCTGGATTTTTATTCTCAACCATATGAAAACTCCTTTGATTTATCTTTCAATTTGTAAAGTAGCAGCATGAATAACATCAGGATTTGTTACAGATCCATTATTACTTGCAGTCCCTTTTTTAATTTTATCAACAATATCCATCCCCTGTATGACTTCTCCAACAATCGTATATTGACCATTTAAAAAAGGAGCATCATCAAAACAAATGAAGAATTGAGAATTAGCAGAATTTTGATCTTGTGAACGAGCCATCCCAACAGTACCGCGCTTAAACGACTGCTTTGAAAATTCAGCCGGTATATTGGGATAACTTGAACCTCCCATACCAACGCGTTTCAGATCAAAACTTTTACTGCCTTTTTTTCCAAACTTTACATCACCAGTTTGTGCCATAAAGCCAGGAATAACGCGATGAAACACAACATTATTATAAGCTCCCTCTTCTGCTAGTTTTTTGATTTGCTCAACATGTTTTGGCGCCAAATCAGGACGCAGACGAATAAAAACATCACCGTCTTTGAGAGATAAAACAAGCAGGCTTGCATCATTTGCTGGGTTTGCTGAGCTAAAATTATCAGCAACAGCGCGCAATGAAAAAAAACAAAATACACATATCAAAACGGCAAAGAATCTACGAGACACAATTATTCACCCTTATAAAGACTGGAATTTCAAACGTAAAGCTTGTGCAATATTGAGCGGAACAAATGGTGTCACATCCCCTCCCATAGAGGCAACTTGACGGACCAATGTAGATGTTATCGCACGTCCAGAAACGCTTGCCGGCAAAAAAACAGTTTGCAATTCAGGGGCCATAACAGCATTCATCCCTGCCATTTGCATTTCATAATCAAGATCAGTACCATCACGCAACCCACGAATGAGAAATGAAGCACCAACTTCACGCGCCTTTTCAATGAGAAGGTTATCAAATGAAAGAACCTGCAACCGATCAGAATCTGTACCAAACAAATCTTTCCCTACCTGCGTAATAAAACCAACGCGCTCTTCAAAACTAAAAAGTGTTTTTTTGTTCGCCTGTAATCCTATAGCAACGACCACCTTATCAGCTAACACAAAACACCCTTTCAAAATATCAAGATGACCGTTTGTAAGAGGATCAAAAGAACCTGCATAAAAAGCAATTTTCATAGATTGTACTCCACCCTCTTCAAAATTACTTTTCTTCGCTCATATCAACTGTATCAGAATGCTTCTCACTTTCATCCTCTAATGAGCGCGTTTCATCTTCAGGTTCAGAAATACGCTCAACCGATACGACTCTTTCACCTTCAGCTGTATTAAAAATTGTCACCCCCTTAGTTGAGCGCCCTGCCATACGAATTCCCTCAACAGGGACGCGAATTAGCTGTCCCCCATCTGATACCAACATAATTTGATCTTGCGCCTTCACCGGAAAAGCCGCTACTAATTTACCAATTTCAGCAGTTTTAGATGGATCTGTTGCACGAATTCCTTTTCCACCACGTCCCGAAATCCGGAACTCATAAGAAGAAGAGCGTTTACCATAACCAAACTCACTCACGGTTAACAGCATCTGTTCGCGTGCATGGAGTTCTGTGTAGCGCTCCTCTGTTAACTCTGTCTCAGTACCCCCATCTTCCTCATCAAGAATGACAATATCTTCAATATCAGCATCTGAACCAGCAGCACGGCGTTCATTTATCACACGTTTAATATATGTAGAACGCTCAATGGACGTCGCTTCAACATGCTCTAAAATTGTCATCGAAATAACTTTATCGCCTTTAGCCAAATTGATACCACGAACCCCTACAGAATTACGCCCCGCAAAGACACGAACATCCACAACTGGAAAACGAATACATTGCCCATTCGCTGTTGTGAGAACCACATCATCATGTTCTGTACAGGTTTCAACAGAAAGAATTTCATCTTCTTCATCAAGTTTCATGGCAATTTTACCATTACGATTAACTTGAATAAAATCTGATAACTTATTACGGCGCACAGTCCCACGTGTTGTCGCAAACATGATATCCAGCGCACTCCAGCTTTCTTCATCTTCAGGCAAAGGCATAATGGTTGTAATACGCTCACCTTGTTGTAAGGGAAGCATATTGATCAAAGCCCGCCCACGCGATTGTGGTGTCCCCAGTGGTAGTCGCCAAACTTTTTCCTTATAAACAATCCCACGTGATGAAAAGAAAAGAACTGGAGTATGTGTATTAGCGACAAATAAACGCGTTACAAAATCCTCATCTTTCGTCGACATACCAGAACGTCCCTTACCGCCACGACGCTGTGCACGATAGGTATTAAGAGGGACGCGCTTAATATAACCACTATGGCTAACCGTTACTACCATATCTTCTGGTGCGATCAGATCTTCACTCTCCATCTCAGCACTGCCAAAACCAAAGACAGTACGTCGCGGCGTTGCAAATTCCTCACGAAGAGCACTCAACTCATCTTTAACAATACCCATAATGCGTACACGCGATGCCAAAATATCAAGATAATCAGCAATATCCACGCCAATTTTATTCAATTCATCAGCAATTTCATCACGCCCAAGGGCAGTCAACCGTTGCAAACGCAATTCTAAAATAGCACGCGCCTGCTCTTCAGAAAGATTATAAGTACTATCCTCATGAATAATATGACGAGGATCATCAATAAGTTTAATCAAAGGTGCTACATCCGCAGCAGGCCAGCGTCGCTCCATTAATTGTGTACGTGCTGTTTGTGGATCAGGTGCTTTGCGAATAAGCGCTATGATTTCATCAATATTGGCAACAGCAAGGGCAAGACCAACCAAAACATGGGCCCGCTCACGGGCTTTACGCAAAAGATATTTTGTTCGCCGACTAACAACCTCTTCACGGAAAGAAACAAATGCACGAAGCATATCAAGCAACGTCATTTGTTCAGGTTTTCCCCCATTCAACGCAACCATATTACAACCAAAAGAAGTTTGCAGCGGCGTATAACGATATAATTGGTTTAAAACAATTTCCGCAACAACATCTTTCTTCAACTCAATAACAACACGATATCCATCACGATCAGATTCGTCACGCAAATCAGAAATTCCTTCAATGCGTTTATCGCGCACCAATTCGGCCATTTTTTCAATCATTGTTGCTTTGTTAACTTGATAAGGAATTTCACTCACAATAATTGCCTGTCGACCACTGCGAATTTCTTCAATATCAACTTTAGCACGCATAATAATCGAGCCACGCCCTGTTTCATAAGCTGAACGGACACCAGAATGCCCGAGGATAATTCCCCCTGTAGGGAAATCTGGACCAGGAATAATTTCAATTATTTGATCAAGTGTGATATTGGGATTATCAATTAGGGCGATACAACCATCAACAACTTCGCCAAGATTATGGGGTGGAATATTGGTTGCCATTCCCACAGCAATGCCCCCTGACCCGTTAACCAAAAGATTAGGGAAGCGCGCTGGTAAAACAACCGGTTCACATTCACGCCCATCATAATTATCCTGAAAATCAACCGTATCTTTATCAATATCAGCTAAAAGCGCTTCTGAGACTTTTTCTAAACGACACTCAGTATAGCGCATTGCCGCTGGTGGATCACCATCAACAGAACCAAAATTCCCCTGACCATCGATCAACGGATTTCTCAAGGAGAAGTCCTGTGCCATACGCACCAAAGCATCATAAATAGAAGCGTCACCATGGGGATGGAATTTTCCCATAACCTCCCCAACAACACCAGCAGACTTACGATACGGCTTATTAAAAACAAGCCCCATCTCATTCATAGCATGAAGGATACGTCGATGAACAGGTTTAAGACCATCACGGACATCAGGGAGTGCACGTGAAACAATGACACTCATCGCATAATCGAGATAAGAGCGTTGCATTTCATCAATTATGCTGATTGGTTCAATACCAGTCAGCACATCACGTTCTGGTTGTGGAGTAAGATCAGTCACAATTTCAAAACTTTCAAAAAAGAATCATTTTACTTTGTTTATATCGAAAAATACACCAAAATGCTAATCTCTCTCCCATAACAAAGGAGAAATTTAACAATATTTTTCAAGATGTTATTAATTCCTAATAAAAATTATCAATAACAATAAACAGCTTCCACTTCGCTAAACTTCAAAAATCTGAAACAAACAAACCATAAAGAACGTGTAATACTGTCTTGTAAAGACTCTTAGAAAGGTACATCGTCATCTAATTTATGAGAAAAACTTTCTCCCACTTTGCTATCAGTTTGACCAAAAGTATTTTTCTGATTTGCGTTAATATCTGTAAAACCCCCACTGTAACTGCCTCCTTGACCGGCACCTTGCTCCCCACCAGCTCCCCCACGCCCATCAAGCATTTGTAATTCCCCACGGTATTTTTGCAAAACAACCTCTGTTGTATAACGATCATTTCCATTTTGATCTTGCCATTTCCGTGTCTGTAACTGCCCCTCGATATAAATTTTACTGCCTTTTTTTAAATATTGCTCTGCAATTTTGATAAGATTCTCATTAAAAATAACAATATTATGCCACTCGGTGCGTTCTTTTCGTTCATTTGTATTCCGATCACGCCAACTTTCCGAAGTAGCAATACGCAAATTTGCCACTTGATCTCCAGAATTCAAACGGCGGATTTCGGGATCTGACCCGAGATTACCAATCAAAATAACTTTATTAAGGCTACCTGCCATCGCATAAACTCCAAAATTTTAATTCGTAAAACACTGTTATAGAACAGTTATAACCATCTTGACCTTCAATTTACACGTTTGCAATTGACCTTCAATATGGATATTGCTACCCTTTCCCAACATTGGATCCAATGTAATTATAACAAAATATGATAACAACGCATAGTTTATTCCATCAATAGAGAATAAAAAGCTGCTCATTTGTGTTTTCTTTTCATAAAACTTATACTTTCTTTTTGCGTTAAGGCAGTTAAGCACGTTTTAATTCTAAAAAAACAGTTTTATGCCATTTCAGAGGCTTAATTTCTGTCACATATGCCAAGGATAAAAGATGACTCATCAAAAATATATCTCCATTCGCGGTGCACGTGAGCATAACCTTAAAAATATTGATCTTGATCTGCCTCGTGATAAACTCATTGTTGTAACAGGACTTTCTGGATCAGGAAAATCATCTTTAGCTTTTGATACAATTTACGCTGAAGGACAACGCCGCTATGTCGAAAGCCTTTCGGCTTATGCACGCCAATTTCTCGAAGTCATGCAAAAACCAGACGTCGATCGCATAGATGGCCTTTCTCCAGCTATCTCCATTGAACAAAAAACCACCAGCCGCAACCCACGCTCAACAGTTGGTACCGTCACTGAAATCTACGACTATATGCGTCTCCTCTTTGCTCGTATTGGTATTCCCCATTCCCCTGCTACAGGACTTCCTATTGAAAGCCAGACAGTAACCCAAATGGTTGATCAAATTATGTCCTTACCAGAAGGAACACGAATTTTTATTATGGCCCCCTTGGTGCGAGGTCGAAAGGGAGAGTATAAAAAAGAGCTAAGGGAACTTTTAAGAAAAGGATTTCAGCGCGCTAAAGTTGATGGAGAATTCTATGAAATCTCTGATATTCCACCTCTTGATAAAAAATATAAACATGACATCGATGTTGTGGTAGACCGCATTGTTGTACAAAATGATATCACCTCTCGCTTGGCTGATAGTATAGAAACCTGTTTACAGCTAGCAAATGGACTTGTCATTGCTGAAATGGCGGACCAACCCTTAGCACAAAAAGAAACGACAAAAGAAGCTGCTTATAAATCAAAAAACGACACACACAAACGGCTTCTTTTTTCAGAAAAATTTTCCTGCCCTGTATCAGGTTTTTCTATCCCTGAAATTGAACCACGACTCTTTTCATTCAATAATCCTTTTGGAGCCTGTCCTCTCTGCGATGGACTGGGAATCAAAAAGGCAATGGATCCTCAAAAAATTGTACCAAATAAAAATCTTACCTTAAAAGGCGGAGCCATTGCTCCTTGGGCTAAATCAGATTCATTTTATTATAGCCAAACCTTAGAAGCATTAGGAAAAGCTTACGATTTCAAACTCACAAATCAGTGGTGTGAACTCTCTAATGAAGCACAACAAGCTATTCTCTACGGTACAAAAAGAAATGAAATTTCTTTTATCTACAAAAATAACTCTGGTTTGCATAAAATGACTCAACCTTTTGAAGGAATCATCCCCAATATGGAAAGACGCTGGAAGGAAACTGATTCTGCTTGGTCTCGTGAAGAAATTGAGCGTTATATGTCTTCTTCTCCTTGTCCAGCTTGTCACGGTTATCGTTTAAAACCAGAGGCACTTGCTGTGAAAATCCATGGGATGCATATTGGGCAAATATCAGATCTTTCTATTCTAAAAGCAGATGATTGGTTTGCCAACCTCCATCAACATCTCACGGAAAAACAACGTAATATCGCAGTACGTATTTTAAAAGAAATTCGCGAACGCTTAGCTTTTTTAAATCATGTAGGATTGGAATATCTTACCTTATCTCGAAATTCAGGAACTCTTTCAGGGGGAGAAAGCCAACGCATTCGATTAGCCTCCCAGATTGGTTCTGGTCTTACAGGCGTTCTTTATATTTTAGATGAACCATCCATCGGTTTACACCAACGCGATAATGAACGTCTTTTGGAAATGCTATGCCATTTACGCGATCTTGGTAATACAGTTATTGTTGTTGAACATGATGAAGATGCCATTCGCGCAGCAGACCATGTTGTTGATATAGGCCCTGCGGCAGGGGTTCATGGTGGTAAAATCATAGCGCAAGGGACACCACAAGAAGTTATAGAGAATCCAACCTCTCTCACAGGCCAATATCTTTCAGGGAAAATGGCTGTTAGACTGCCGACAGAGCGACGCAAAATATCAAAATTGAAAACCCTTAAAGTCATTGGCGCCAAAGGCAATAACCTTAAGAATATCAGTGCAAATATCCCTCTTGGAACTTTCACATGCATAACCGGTGTTTCTGGAGGAGGAAAATCAACATTTCTTATTGAAACGCTTTTCAAAGCAGCATCACATCAGATCATGGGTAGTCATCATAGCCCTGCCTGCTATGATAAAATTGAAGGATTAGAATTTCTTGATAAAGTCATTGATATCAACCAGTCCCCTATTGGACGCACCCCACGCTCTAATCCCGCAACCTATACAGGCGCTTTTACACCGATTCGTGACTGGTTTGCCGAACTCCCAGAATCAAAAGCTCGTGGTTATAAAGCAGGGCGTTTTTCATTTAATGTTAAAGGAGGACGCTGTGAAGCTTGTCAAGGTGATGGAGTCATCAAAATTGAAATGCACTTTTTACCGGATGTCTATGTAACTTGTGATGTCTGTAAAGGAAAACGTTATAATAGAGAAACACTAGAAATAAAATTCAAAGGGCAATCTATCGCCGATATTTTAGATATGACAATCGAAAAGGCTGAGGAATTTTTCCAGGCTGTTCCCGCTATTCATAATAAAATGGAAACCCTCATGAAAGTAGGATTGGGTTACATAAAAGTGGGACAGCAAGCGACCACACTTTCTGGTGGGGAAGCACAACGTGTAAAACTTGCAAAAGAGCTTTCACGCAAAACAACGGGACGTACACTTTATATTTTGGATGAACCGACAACAGGTTTACATTTTCATGATATTTCTAAACTTCTTGAAGTGCTTCATGAACTGGTCGAGCAAGGCAACACTGTCATCGTCATTGAACATAACCTTGATGTTATCAAAACAGCCGACTGGATTATTGATTTAGGACCAGAAGGTGGAGATCGTGGGGGTGAAATCGTTGCTATTGGGCGTCCTGAAGACATTATTAAGGTTCCCGCTTCTTATACGGGAAAATTTCTAAAAGATGTTTTACAGCGCCAATCTCTCTACAATTCCAACTCTTAAAAAGGTTTAGTCTTAAAGGACTTACCTTGTAAGATACAGTATACGAACAAAGACGGTGTTTTTATTGTTGCCTGTAAATTAAATCTCATTCCAGTGCTGCGGTATGTTTAAAACAAGGGCTGAAACGATTTTTCGCGCTTTATAAGCTATTTTATCTTTCGTATTGCCTAATAGGAGAACGTGCGCATAATTGCGTATCTTTCCTCTTTTCCATCTGCTTTTAATTCATCTTGATCTTGACGATTTTCAAAAGCATCTACAGCAAGATCTTATCAGAAAGGCTGCACATTGCTTCACACTTTTATTTATCGCGTTCCTTAACGGGATTCATTCCTCACGAAGGGACAGAATGTCCCAAACGGAATAATTGGCGTTGCCAATTCCAGACACTTGTTTTTAAAGAGATATTTCTACAATGCTTTAAAGCCCATTTCACGACATCCCCTGTAAATACTATTTTGATACATCGATTATTATACAGCAGCATATTTATACTTATTGGCGGAACAAATCGCCGCTATCATGATATTTAACCAATACTTACAGCTTCCCATTGCTATTCAGAAGCCCTTGCATTTAATATGCTATCCATTATAGGTATTTTATTTCCCTCTTAACCGTTTTTATCCACGCACTCGTATGGCTTATGATATACACTTAAATAATATACAAAAATATTGTTTTAATTGCTTGAGAATAAAAAGATCTAAAGTGAAAAAATCTCATGCTATTAGAGTTTCTTATTCGATATGAGAAATATTTAATTATCCTTATAAATCAAAGCGTTACTAAATAAAAAAGAAACATAACACTCTTATTATATTATTTAAATTCTGTACAAAGAATTGTAATTTTTTCCAAAAAAACAATATTTCACTTCATTGTACAAGAAACTCTCCTCCTAGAGCATAGACTATAATTATTTTCGAGTTTTTGTGTACAAAGTATCTGTTGGACATCTTAGAGTTGTCAATATAATGTGATGCGGTCTAAAAAGACAAAATAACGTTGGAGATAATTTCAGCATGAAAAAAATTGAAGCCATTATAAAACCTTTCAAACTTGATGAAGTAAAAGAAGCGCTTCAAAAAATTGGACTACACGGTATTACAGTAACAGAAGCGAAAGGTTTTGGCCATCAAAGAGAACATACAGAACTTTATCGTGGTACGAAATATGTTGTTGACTTTCTACCTAAAGTAAAGATTGAGATTGTTGTATCCGATGAAAAACTGGAACAAACTGTTGATGCAATACGCAAAGCAGCGCAAACAAAACATATAGGAGATGGAAAGATATTTGTTTTTTCCATTGATGATGCCATTCGTATAGGCACTGACGAAACTGGGATCGATGCTCTTTAATAAACAACGAAAAATTCGCCTTTTATCACCCTCAACGCCATATTAAGGAAATTGAATATGACAACCGCATCAAATATTATCAAACAGATTGCAGACAACGAAATCCGTTTTGTTGATTTACGTTTTACTGATCCACGAGGAAAATTGCATCACATTACAATGGATATCGCAGAGATCAGCGAAGATACCTTTAGTGATGGTGTTATGTTTGATGGTTCTTCAATTGCTGGTTGGAAAACAATTAATGAATCTGATATGGTTTTAATGCCTGATCCCAAAACAGCACATATTGATCCTTTTTTTGCTCAATCCACTTTGGTCATATTTTGTGATATCCTTGACCCTGTCTCTGGTGAGTTTTATCGTAGAGATCCTCGTTCTATCGCCAAAAGGGCTGAGGTTTATATGAAATCTTTAGGTATTGGAGATACAATCAATATAGGACCAGAAGCAGAGTTTTTTATCTTTGATGATGTGCGCTATAAAACGGATCCTTACAACACAGGATTTAAACTCGATTCAAGTGAACTTCCTTCCAATGATGATACAGAATATGAAACAGGCAATCTAGGACATCGTCCACGAATGAAGGGAGGCTATCTTCCTGTTCCACCGGTTGATTCCTGCCAAGATATGCGTTCTGAAATGCTCACAGCACTCAAAGATATGGGCGTGCAGGTTGAAAAACACCATCATGAAGTCGCAGCGGGTCAACATGAATTGGGGATTCGTTTTGATACGCTTGTTCGCGAGGCTGATAAGATGCAAATTTTTAAATATGTTGTGCATCAAATAGCAAACAGTTATGGAAAAACAGCAACTTTTATGCCAAAGCCCATTTTTGGTGATAATGGCTCAGGAATGCATGTCCATATG
Source organism: Bartonella sp. ML70XJBT (assembly GCF_028618425.1). Taxonomy (NCBI): domain Bacteria; kingdom Pseudomonadati; phylum Pseudomonadota; class Alphaproteobacteria; order Hyphomicrobiales; family Bartonellaceae; genus Bartonella; species Bartonella sp. ML70XJBT. The sequence continues at coordinate 14,427 of NZ_JAQISX010000002.1, read as the reverse complement.
TCCATTTGGAAAGATGGAAAACCCATCTTTGCGGGAAATGAATATGCCGGACTCTCAGAAACCTGTTTATTTTTTATCGGTGGTGTTATTAAGCATGCAAAAGCAATTAATGCTTTTACCAATCCATCCACAAACTCCTATAAGCGTTTGGTTCCTGGTTATGAAGCTCCTGTCCTTCTTGCCTATTCGGCACGTAATCGTTCTGCATCTTGCCGTATTCCAATGAGTTCTTCGCCAAATTCAAAACGCGTAGAAGTTCGTTTTCCAGACCCAACAGCAAATCCCTATTTAGCATTTGCAGCCCTCTTAATGGCTGGTCTTGATGGCATAAAAAACAAAATTCACCCTGGACATGCTATGGATAAAGATCTTTATGATCTTCCCTTAAAAGAACTCAAAGAAATCCCTACCGTTTCAGGAAGTCTGCGTGAAGCACTTGAAGCGCTCGACAAAGATCGTAGCTTCCTTAAAGCTGGCGATGTTTTTGATGATGATCAGATTGATTCCTTTATTCAAGTAAAGATGCAAGAAGTCTTACGTTACGAAACAACGCCTCATCCTGTTGAATTTGATATGTACTATTCTGTTTAAACAATAAATACGCATTATCTTGATTTTTAAAATGGAGGCGAAAGCCTCCATTTTTGTGGATATCCGTCTTGTGCAAGAGTGCAAAAGACTTTTTGCTTATCTACTTTTCCTTTATAATCATTTTGAATCTCTTCAAATTAATTAACAAGGTTTCTAATGCCGCGAATTTGTTTTCTCATTTCTATTCTTTTATGCATTGTCCTTATCCCATCAACAACTCTAGCGCATACAATTAGAAACCAAAAACTCATAACCCTTGAACTTGAAAAAGCAACATCTGCTTATAGTAAAGCACTTAAAAATGCCGATGCAGATGCCATTTTAAACGCTATTCCCCCCAAAATTATTAACAGCTTAACAGCTAAAAAAAATCTTAGTCAATCGCAATTTCAACAAATCATGAAAGGCCAAATCGAACAGTTGGCAGAAAATTATAAGATTGAAAGTATCCACATTGATCAAAAACAAAAACGTGAAGGTAAACTTGATAATGGCATTCCTTATTTTGTTATCCCCGTAGAGCTTGTAACCACAACAAATGCTGGAAAAAAATGTTCTATTCAAACTGAAATTATTGCCCTACTTCATAATAACCAATGGTATTTTATCCGAGGTAATGACGAAGCAATCGTAAATATAATCGATGAAGTGTTTCCTGGACTTGAAAAAGTAAAAATCAATCCTCTAAAAATTACAAAAATACAATGATCGAAGAGAATAATAAATAAAGGCTTTAACCTTATAAACAAGTTGTAACGATTGTAACAGCTGCATTAAATTCAATTTTTTTATGAGCACGGCGTACCATTGTCTCTTTATCCATTCCCCACTGTTCTATCATCCAATCTTCATCTAAATGAGCAATAGACCAAGCATGATCCGCATCAATTTTTCCCACAGCGACCGCAAGAGCAATAAGAGCAGATCCCGTTAAAGTTGTCATCACATGGAGTGCAGCAAGCATATAAGGAGACTCAACGCTACGTAAATAATGGCTCACAGCTTGAAGTGCTTCAGGTGATTGTTCCACATGCATCAGCCCTTCTGTCAAATAAAAGCGTGCTCCTAGTTTTTCTTCTGCCCAATCCAATAAAGGATCCCATTGTTTACATTGCCGTTGTACCAACTCTTTAGGGGTTTGTGCACGATAAAAAATCATATCACAAGCAACAAAATGCAATAAATCTTCAAAAACAGCCTGCATATCATCAGCGATACCATCAATAACAGTGTTAACAAGACGCGTCATCGGCATTATTGCTGGATTAACAACGTTCTTTTGGCTCTCAAATTCCTGAGCAATGAATTCAGCAAACGCTTGCGTTGGCACAAGAAAATGACGCTTTGCGGGCGTTTTAACGGGACGTTCATCTAATAAGATCGCAAATCCTCCCTCCTCACAAGCAATCTTTACTTCTCTATAAAATCGTTTAGGATGTGGTTGGCATGAAAGATTTTGACTCTTCTGGACAGAACTATTTTTATTCGAAGGTCTATCAAAATGATTCAAAATTTCACGCATATTGTTTTACCTCTGACATTTCAAAAAAATGACTTATTTTCAAAGCTCTATATATCTGATTTAAGATTTAAATTTATCTCTTTCTCTATCTTACAAGAAAAAAATCTTACTAATCCAAACTGATTTTAAAATATATCCTTTATTGAACACACAAGACAATAATGATTGCCTTTCATATATTCAATACAATCACAACTATAAAACAATTTTTAAAAGTATTTATCTTAATTAAAAAGCTAAATATATTGAATTTTATGGCAAAAATGTTCACGCTTTATCACTATGCTCATTATCCACCCACAATAGCATTATTGATATGAACAGTTCAAAAACGCTGCTCATCCCCAAAATGATAGAGCAGTACGGTTTACTATCATCCGCCTTCGCTTAACCATTTTAATCATTCTCTAACATATCCAATAAATACCCCCCTGCGTAGAATTTTTTCTGTTCAATGTCTACCCTAAACGACCATGTTTTATGGCATGATAGGATAATAACAAGACTAAATTGTATCGTAAATTTTCTTTCACATATACATATATTTTATAAAATACTAAATTAATTAGTTTATTGTGCTTGATATACTCTACATATTGCACTAGTTTAAATTTATTCGCATAATTAAAAGAATAGAGATCGTGCAATCTGAAAATAATATTTTTATATATACACTTGGCCCTGCAGATACTAACTGTGCAGCTGCAGCAAAATGGTGGCTTGATAAGCACAATCAAAATATTTTATCCACTGACTTAAGATCCCGTATTATCTTATACGCAACACTTGAAGAGGCATTCAATGAACTTTCTCAGAAAAAAGATGGATATCTCCTGAGCTGTGCTGCTTACCCCAATTTGCATACACTCATATTTACGCGTTTAGATGATATGCAATTATTTGACAGTTTTATTATGCCTACCCACTCTATGGTTTTAGCTAAACGCAATAACTCTGATAAAATTAAAACCGTAGCTACTCATCCTGCCCCTCAATCTTTGGTAGCGAATCAATACGACAAAATATTTGCCAACAGCAATGCTGATGCGGCCGTTCTTTGTAAAGCTGAAAAAGCAGATGCTTGTATCACAACATCAGTTGCGGCAAACCGCTATAAGCTAAATATTGTGGAAAATTTTTGACAAGTGCCAATGGCCTTTTTGCTCCACTCGCTAAAGTCAGCTAATCATGAAACAATCTGAAGCACTTCTTTCCATTGTTAACTTGGTTGACAAATTCCGTATACGCCAAAAACTAGATGGTAGCATTAAGAAACCAACTTCAGCAGATATTAATATGATCAATGAATTGATCACTCTGCTGAACCACCATGTAGATATTATTGACGGATTATCTTCAGAACTTTTAGCTACCACTTCTGATGATCTTCATCAGTGGATGCTTAGTGGTTTAACTATCCCTCCTAAATTTGATAACACTTTAGCTGCTTTTAAAGCACCATTACCAGATGCTCCTTTGTTTTTCTTGGCTCCAATGCGTGCAACTAATGGCTCCGCTCCAGAAGGATTCCGGCTGGAATTAGTTACAGGATATCGTCATGAAACGGCCTATCTTGCAGACGCCTCAAAATATACAAATAATTATGTATCACCTTTTCAATGTATAAAAATGGGAATAGCATCAAAGGGTTTTTTAGAAGGCAATTGCATTGTTTTATTCCCAGAATCTGTAGCGACTGCTAAGAAAATTGATAAGCAAGCATTTGCTTTGTTTTTTTTCAGCAAATTCTTTGATATTTACAATAAGCAGACAATTGTGGAAGCTGAACGTTTACTCGGTCAAGATAGTAAATTCCTGTTTGGTCAATTACATAGCCGTAACTTATCTAAAGAAGACATTTACGATATTCGCTGTTTGTGGGGCTATTATCATGACTATGCACATCATATCGGCCCGCGTCCATTGGATAAGAATCTATATATAAAATTAAATTGGTTCACAGGCCTTCTAGAAGAAACTAAAGTTGATTTAATTACAGTGCATATTATGCTACAAAAGCATCCAAAATTTTGGAAAGAAATAACAGAGTTTGTCCTATTAGAACGCATATTTCGTTATCCAAAAGATTCTGATCAACATATGACTTTCGATGCTGGTACAGGTATCTTGCTTTTTGAAATATTCATGCGTAACAAAGCATTGATTGAAACCAATGAAGGTTATCTTCAATTTGATTTGAAACGTCTTGAAGAAGTAATAACATTGATGATCGAAGATATAGAAGCGCTTGAAGCATTTGATGATGACGCTTATTTGGTAGGAGCTAAGAATTATATCCAAAATAATCTTGGAAAACCGGAAACCTCACAGTTACGATTTAATTTTTCAACATCAAACTATGCACAGCGCGTTATTGGGGGATTAAATCGTTGAATTTCTTAAAAGGACGGTTATTCTTATTTACCTTTGCCATTCTCGCATTGTTTTCCATAAGTTGGTTATTATCTAAGAATTTGGTGAGCAATATACCAGTAATGCATGCGGTTGGACTGAGGTTGTGTGCAACTGCCACCGCTTTATGGTTGATTGCAGTCTTTCGTGAAAAAACTGTTTTCAGATCTCTATCATTGCTTTCCATGATACCTTCTTTTTTTATTCTATCTGTATTAGGATTCTCGTTATATTTTGTATGCAGCTTTGGTGCATTAAAATCACTCAAAGCCAGTGATTTAACCATGGTTTTAGCAACCATTCCAGGGATTACCTATATATTGGGTACACTGACGAATAGCCTTATGTTTTCGTGGTTCAAGTTTATCGGCATGATCATTGTCAGTGTAGCGGCTATAACATTCAATATAAACAGTATAGAGGGTGCATATTACAGTTTAACAGGAATAACTCTTGCTTTAACAGCAGCGCTTTCTTACTCTACTTATGGCTTATTGTCTAAACGTTACCTTAAAAATTTACCTTTGCTCACCTCACTGGCTTGGATCACAACAATTTCTGCAGCATCGTTTATGCCATTATTCATTTTTGATCCTGCCCCACTCTTATATCTTCAGTTAGAAGATATATTTAAGATATTGATTTTAGGAACTGTTTGTTCGGCACCAGTTTACGTATTGTATCAAAAAGTTTTAGCCGAGGGAGGCGTATTATACGCCAACACTATCGGCGTATTATCTCCTTTTGCAGTGGTTACATGTGAATGGATAATAGGCTCGAGCACTTCTTTCAATATTATCAAAATAATTGCTATGATGATGGCTGTTATAGGGATGACACTCTTATTCATAGATGCATCAAAGGTATCTGGATGGCAACGAAAACACCGTTCCCAAAATTCCAAATTTAATGAGGAAACAAAGTGAAAAAACTCGCATTAGTTTGCCAGCGCAATGCAAAACTACCATTTATATTTGAAGCTGCAAAAGCAGCTAATATCGAATTGGTAATGATCTATGATACCGCTGAAAGTGCTCCTACTCAACGACCTACAGCAGTTACTTCAACTTGGCAACTTCCTGTTTTTGATAATCCAGAAGCAGCTCTAGACACTTTTTCAGCCGAAGTAAAAGAACGCAATATTTCTGGGGTCATAACCCTTCGCGAAGAAGCCATCCTATGGACAGCTTTGGCTGCAAAAAAAATCAATACTCCAAGTATTGAACCAGAAGTAGCAGCATTAACCCGCAACAAATATCTTATGCGTCAAGCTTTTGCTAAAGCAGGGCTTAGAACACCAAAATTTTTTTATATAGATAATCCAGAAGACCTTTCACAAGCACATTCCTTGGAGTATCCGCTAGTCATTAAACCCGTCTCTGGATGGGCTAGTACAGGCATAATGTTAGCTAAAAATTCCGCCGAACTTCCTGATCTCGTCAAAGCAGTATGGAATGTTCAGCATAAAGACATGGCACGTTTTAACGATACAAAGAAGCCTTTAGGCTTAGTAGTAGAACAGTATTTGCCAGGAAAAGAGTTCGTCGTAGAATGCTTTGTTGATACAGCAGGTGTACATGTTCTAGCCGTTGGTGACAAAGGACAACCTGAAGGACCATGGTTTGAAGAAACAATTTATCGTCAACGCCGTGATATAGAAGAACCTCTAATTCTTGCTTTATGTGAAGTTGCATGCTCTGGAGTAAAAGCTCTTGGTATAAATATGGGGGCAGCCCATGTAGAGCTACGCCTAGATGTCAATAACTTGCCTTATATCATTGAGATCGGTGCTCGTATAGGTGGATCTGGTGTCTCCCATTTTATTGTAGAGCAAGGTACAGGAATTTCATTTGCAAAACTCTGTATGAATGCCGCTTTAGCTGAACCAAATCCAAACCTTCCCGATATATTCCCAGCTAAAAAAGTTGCTGCAAATTATATTATTCCTCTTTGTGGTCATGGGCGCTTTTGTGGATTTTCAGGTCTAAATAAGGTTGCACAACATCCTCAAACCGCTAGAACTATAATTTTCTTTGAAACCGATCATTTTTCACTACCTCCACCAGCATTTGGGGGATATCCTGGTTTTATTTTCTCTGTTCATGCCTCAGATCAAGAAGCACGCGATTACCACAAATGGCTTGATGACACCTTAAACATCATATGGAAAACCGATATTTAAATAACCTGGATAGAGATATTTCTACTTACTCTTAATGTTGATATGAATCTTATCAATACAGGCAAAATCACAATGCACTTTCCTAAAATTTTGCAAAAGCCTTCTCCTTAAAGAAGATGTTGAATTTTATAGTGATAATTGATCCATAACTTTGCACACTCTCCATCTTTAAAAGAGGTATTTACACACACACTCACATGTTTTTAAAATGCTTCTTACAGTCTATAAAGCGAAGTGGAAATATGAAGTTGTGTATTTTACGCATGACCCTTCTTTGCTTAACGGCAAAAGCTCCCAATTAAAAATCAATATCCTCCTTCATGTTATACTTGATATTCACCTCCTCAAACAACGGTGTTTTACAGCATAATAGGATAACAGTGCTGCTATTTAAAAAGCCGATGACGAATGATCTCATATATTTGTAACCCAAAAAAAGCACAAACAGATAAAAAAATAAAATCAAAGTGATCCTTTTATATTTATCAAAATACATGGATTATTTTGAAAAAAGATTTATTAAAAATGATAACGCAATCCACCAGAAAAACGAACGCCAGAAAAACCAGCCTTGGTTAGCTTATGCTGATAGCTAAAATCACTGTAAAGTGTAACTTTAGAAGAAAATTGTGCATTAATCCCCAAACCTGTTTCTAAAGAAGAACCAAAAGCCCCTAACTGGAAAACATCTTTTAGATGAACAAATTGTTTTTCACCAAAACGATGGGTAAGATGAATATTGCCATTTAAAGAAATAATACGATCTTTTTCATATGCCGTAAATGTTTTACTTAAATACCCTCCAATACGCATCAACCATTGATCTGCTTTTTTCATCTCAACATCAATCCCATCAATATCACAAAACTTATCAAATTGAAGATATTGATAAACAAGCTGAATCTGCGGATCAAAAAAAAGACCTTCCTGTCCTATCATAAACACTTTACCAGCAGACAACGAAACGCTCAGAGAATTTGCTTTTAATGTCGCCGTCTTACCCCATGAATGAGTAAGTACATCACCCTTAAACAAACCATAAGATAAAAGACCATCTCCATAAAAACCCGTATTGTGTTTCATACTACCGTATGCCGTAAATGTCCATTTATTAAACGGACTCTTTTGACTTTGTTCCACGTTACGAGGTTGTAAGGAAAGCTTTCCATAAGCCCCCATAATCCCAAAAGATATCGTACTATATGCCCTCTCTATTGTTTTGAGTAAAATATCTGTTTCTATAGCGTTATAATCAACATTTCCATCGTACCCATATTCAATGAGAGACAAATCTGAGACATAACGATAACTCCCCCCATAAGCATGAACAGATAAAGAAAAATTATCTTTAACTTTTAATAACTTACCAGAAATAGACCGCATAGCTTGCAACTGCTTTTGTTGATTACTAATACCCATCATCCCCACATGAAACAAAGCATTTTGTAACAGAAGATAGGTTGGAACTTGTGGAACCACTTCTCTGATCTTTAACTCAGAATGAGGGATAACAGACATCCCTAAAGCAGGCTGAATATATTTACTTTCAAGGCGAAAATCCCAAAAGTCACCCTTTCCTTCAACCAATCTTTGAGAAGCTTGTGCTTGTCCAAAAGAAGAAGCTGGACCATAGCCATTAAGATAATATTGATAAGGCAACCCCTCTAATGCGATATAAGCACGATTTAACTGAAAAGAATCTTCAGCTGCTTTTCCAGAAACCTGAATAAGTGAAACACTATGAACATTTTCACCGGTCGCTATTTCCCCCTGATTTTCTGCAATAAATTGCACATAAACTGTCGTTTTTCCAGAAACATCACCATGTATTAAAAGGCGATCAGTCTTTTTATTATCAAGCAACCCATCACGCCTGAGATAGGTATTAAGATAAATATCCGCACTATCTTGCGCACTATAAACTTCTTTCTCTCCCTTCCCAATATGAAGTGTCTGATATTCGTGAAACATTGGTGTTTCAAAAGCGATGAAACTATCCGAAAGTTTTACAAATGAAATAAATGAACTGGTAAGGTTTGAAACTTGCGAATCTATCTCTCTTCTTCTTGTCAAAAACCATTTTGATCCTCTTGTTAAATAAAGCTCAGCAATAGAATCATCGGTAACACGAGTGCTTCCCATCAATGAAGAAGAATCAGCTAAAATCGCGACAGTCCCTCCTTTTTCAACTGTTAATAATAAATCACCAGAAATTTTAGTATCTTCTGTTACAGCAATATAACTCCGACTATTATTATTATAAATCGCTGTTCCAGCTGGAGTTTCAAAAACCGTCTTTTTCAAAAAAACGAGTCCCTGTTCATACGCATGATTCTCCCCTCCCATTTCAAAATGCATACCATGATTGTTCCCTATTGCCTCAATAGTTGAATCTTCAATATTAATCCGCGAAATTAAAATATTTTCTTCCCCACCGACAGCAGATTGTGTGTTAAAATCTTGTCCAACTGTTAAAACATGCATATTCGTAGAAACAATATTCGTATTTTTTAAATAAACAGAACCCTGCTGTTTTACATTCAAAGCTGTATACGTAACTCTTTCATTTGTATTTTCTCTATGTTTTGTTTTTTGACGTTTTGAAGTAATGGTAACACTATCTAAAGTTGCACGCCCACCTCTCTCGACATAAAGCGCAGCGGCATCATTTACATCAATAAATCCACCTTTCATCTGAATACCTGCATTAGTACTAATGAAAAGAGCGCTCTCTTGACCAATACCCTGACCTTCCACTTTAATTTTTGTATTCATTAACGTAACAGATGCCCCTACTTTCTCTGCATAAGCAGCGACCTGAGAAGCTTCAATTATTCCACGATTAACTTCAATTATTCCATGATCAGCTTTAAGACCTACTGACACATTTTTAAAAGCTGAATCGCTCAAGACAATTTTTCCTCCTCTTGATACAACAGCACCATAAATATCTTCTATACCTGCAGTACCTTCAATCTCTATACGCATTGCCTGAATAACTGTATTTGGCTCCTGTACTCCTATAGCGGCAGGAAAAGCGAAAGAGCTTCCCTCCGCATTTTTTTGTTTAACAGCTGCCGTAAACTTATATATTTTATCACTAATTGTATGCTTTACACCATCACTGCATTCATAAGGTAATTTGTTTTCGTCACATAACAGTGATATAAATGGACGAGAATGTGCCTCAATATTTATATTTAAAAAAAAAGAAAAAATAACTGTCGTAAAAACACACGAATACAAGCGATTATTAGATACTTTGATTATCATTGCTTTTCAAAACTTTCTTTTTTCAACAAAAACAAAAAATGCTGGCAAAAAATAAACTGTAAAAATTAAATACAATAAGAATAAAATAAGAAAAGTTATTTTATTGTCTTTCTGACAAAAGACAGAGTCTAATAGTATGTTTTGTATTTTATGTAAAGAAAGAACAAAAAAATTAAAAATATCATTGAAGATGAAAGTCTTTTTAAAGACCCATACCACAAATGCTGAAAGCTAAAATACAAAGCACCAGGAAATTGATCTCAAAAAAAACGCAAAGAAATACGAATTTTAAAGAAATATAATATTCAATTTATCTTATTTCTAAAAATAAAAATATCACACAATGAGATACAGTAAAATTTATAATCGCATGATTTCTTCAACCACAACAAAAAACCAAGAAAACTTTCCCTGAAATGCAAGCGAATGTACACAATTTCTACATTAAAATTGCAGATATCTAGCAAAAAAATTAAATTAACAAACAAAGGTTTTCTTAATGCCGTATTACCAATGAGTTGAATGAATTAATAAAACACTTTAGAAGATATGATTTAAAAAAGATCATAAAATAAAAAGCTATTTACATCAAAATCACTTGCATAACATTTTAGATCACCAGCTAAGAACTAAAATGCAGTAAAACATTTGTTCTCCTAAAGTTGAAAAACATCAAAATTAGCTTTATGAAAGCAATCTGGTCATTATCGTTAAAGTAGCTGTATTAACAAAGCTATTTTTTACCATTTTTTATATCAAATAAATTTCTAAATGTTCCCCAATATTATCATCTGATAATAACACTATTGCAAATCTCAGATTTGATGAATTGGAGGTGAAAAAGAACTGTATTTCTCCCCTTTTCCCCTATAATATTTTTATTCAATTATTGCTTTAAAGATAAATATTTCACTTTTTCAAAGCTTTTTTATTTGCTGTTTCTTTTTATCATTCTCAAGTCGTAACATCAAGTCTCGCTCTTGCTTTGTCGAATTAGTTACACCAAAAGTATCATTATCCATAACCTGCTGATACCCTGCTATCATTAAATTGACTAAAAATGAATCACTTCGTGGCGCTGGTGAAAAATAGATTCCTTTTGAATCTTGCAATTTGTAGCGATAACCTGCTTTAGTCATGCACTCATAAATTGCTGCAAACTCACTTGCACGTGAATCCATATTTTCAGAAGAAGCATAGATTGGTTTCCAGCCACATTTTGATAGCGCTTGTTGGACCATAGACTTATTGACGCCTGGGCTTTTCCCATAATTCTAGCGTCGATGAGGGAGGTTTGTTAACACATCCAGCAGAGTTTAATAAAACTACAGCACTTAATAATTTTAATATTTTTTTCAATTCCCCCTCCTTTAATATTTACAATAAAAAGGCTGATAAGTCTGCCAATATTTTTCTCGTACGCAGGACAACTCTGAAGAGCATATAGACCATACATTGAAAAAGCAACCGCACTCCCTCCTGCGAGAATAAAAAAATATGAGGATTATTGATTACAGCAACCTCAACTTAAGGCTGACATTCGGGTTGTTCTTTGTTCTCTTCACAATGAGGACTATTCAAACGCCTCTCTACACTTCGCTGAGGAATAACAGCATTAGACTGACAAATGGGAAGATTTTCATATTTTTCACACCACTTAACCCTTCCCAATTTATCCTGAAAACCTGCTTGTATCATGCATGCATTCACAGACTCCTCTGTATTGAATTTCTCATCGGTACTTACTTCTGTATCAAGACGACCATCCAGATGCTGCATTCCGCACTCCAACAGAGCTTTTTTGATCTCAAGTTGATCTGCACCAGCCTTTCCCCATGTATCTACAGCCGTTTGAGAAGGCTGTTCTGGGTAACACCCAGCCATAACAAATAAGGCTATCCCGCTTAATAATTTTAAAATTTGCTTCACTTTCCTATCCTTGAATAAATTTAATATACAAAAACAATCTCTAAATTATTTCACATGCTGTTTTTTCATTTTCAAAATAATGACGTACATTATCACTTTTTATTATCGCTTATCTTTTCCAATGATTATTCTAAATGGCATTGTATCAAAAATACAGCAAAATTACTACTAAAATCATATCCTATAACGTTATATTTAAATATTATTTTCAATATTTTGATTACAATTGAAATAGATATTTTTATAAATGTTGTCCTACATTTGTATACCTCATGGATAAACAGCATTAAAGTGATTAGAGGAAACAACCCTACATGAGTATGAGAACACATGGCTGTGGAGATTGTTTCCATCAACAGTAAAATTTAAGGATAGCATTCATATTGTTCTAGATGCTTTTTACAAAACGGGCTGTTTAAGCGCCTCTTGACACTTCCTGTGGAATGATAGCGTCAGGACGACAAATCGGAAGGTTTTCTTCTTTAAAAGGATAACATCATCCTCCTGCTCTCGAAAGTTCCTCATGTTTATAGCAAATTTATAGCGAAAACCTGATTGAACCATGCAAGCATAAATTGTTGCTTTTGCATTAATGCTTACCTTTCTATTTTCTGAATCCTCATCATAAGGAGTTGGCATGCCACATTCTAAAAGGGCTTTTCCTACTTCAGTAAAATCTGCTCCGGACGTACATATACCCTGGAGAAGGCTTAAAAAAATTACACCCAGCTATAATAAACAAGACTATCACACTTAATAATTTTAAGATGTACTTCATTTCTTGCTCCTTGGTTTAATTGAATCAATTTGTATACGGTGAGATGAACCATAGAACGAAATACACACATCACTTCCATGACCATAACAAGCATGAACAGTAGGATAAGTCGTAAATATTCTCCATGCCTCGTTCCAGGGACCGCTGCCAGAAGGGATCTTATCAAAAGTAGCGGGATTTTTGCCAAACACAATACCAACAAAGTCATCTGCGTGGTTTTCCAAGCCAACAGAGGTTTGCTTGCCATCACTTAAATAATCAAGCGTATTCGCCATCGATTGAGCATTATAAGCAGGAGCAAAAAGGTTGATACTCGTGTTACCTGCTATGCCGTGAATACCACGTTTTTCAAAATCAAGCATCCCCTTTTTGCCTGCTGTCATGCTACCACGGCTGTGCGCATCAATATTTAACCCGTCATTGTCATAGGGAAACAAGATGTGCACTACAACGAGGAAACGACAGTATACATAAAAAACATAATAAAGTCAATATGTTGCGTTCAATTATTTTATATGAATCCACTTAAGAATCCACACTTTTATGTATGATTCATTTGACCATTTTCTATAAAAGATTGGCACGTATGAATAGAGCATAAAAAGCAAATCATGATGTGAATATTATAACGCATCTGTGTATTCAAATGAAATGAAAAGCAGCTATCATTTATAACAGTTCATAAATTTTATGATACGTTTTTATCACTCAAAAATCGCATTGTTTAAAATTTAGTCATTTGAAATTATCGATAACATATCTTTAAAGATCACAGCTTGTTTTAACAATTGGATTGGTAATCGCATGATAAAAACATAAAATTACAATTCTCAAAATTGAGAAGCGTAAAATCTAAAAATGCTATAGCAATATTTTATTACCTATAAGAGGGTAATCGTTTGAAACTTTTATAAGCTTATAGGTTTTAATTCATTAAAGGTGCATAAAGGATTTCAATATCGTTTTTAAAGCGCTTATTAAAAAGTTAGTAAACGATAGGCAGGAAATTATAGATACTATCATCACAACAGATATGAAATTCAAAACGTTATATCTTATGATAATCAAAAGCCTTTTTATGTTATATGCAAGCAAGCGAGCAACAAACGTTTTAAAAGTTATCGTTTAAAAATATGAAGCCAAATGGGGGCAATCCAAATTTGGATTGAGTAATTTTAGTGCCCCCCAAATTTGGGGGCAGCTCTTTAAGATAAGCAAGCAAAATTCAAAACCATTGTAAAATCTAGACGCATAGGGTTTTACTAAATTTTTAGTAAAATAATGCTGTTTAAAGAATGCTCTATTTTAAAGATAACCAGCTCAAATTTGAGCCGGCTAATTTTTAAAGAAATTAGGTTTTAAAGAAAAGTAAAAATACGCTTATAAAAACCTCTTTAAATGAATGTATAAACGTTTGAAACATAAAATGAGATGATTATAAGAAACGTTTAAAACCTTTTTTATAACAGTTATAACTTAGTTATCATTTCTTCTTAAGAACGTTTCATTGTTTCATTTACGAAAAAACAAAGATCTAGATTTCACAGCAGAGAAAATCTTAAAAGTCTTACATTCTATAAAAGCGTTTGTTTATTTGTCTTATGAAATGCTACTTTTAAAAACCAACGCGCATAAATGTAAAAACGGGTTTTGTTATAGACATTTCACTTAATACACATTTGCTTTTGATTGGATTGATAAAGCTAGCAAACGTTTTGATTTATTTGATAGGTTTTGATT